>JAPOSK010000194.1 GCA_026709725.1 Paracoccaceae bacterium
AGAAGGTCTGCGTACGGAAAGACCTCGATTTGACCAATGTCCTGAACGACAAAATCGGTTTCAGGGAGATTACGGAGATAGAAATCCTTCGCATAGGGCAAGACATCATTGGCGAACACAACCTCGAAGCCCGCGGCGTGCAGCCCCATGTCAGAGCCGCCCCCGCCGGTAAAAAGTGAAATCGCTTTCGGCAATCCCAGAATGCTCCTCTTGGACTATCCCCTATCTATCAAAACATTCAAGGCAAAGCGAGTGCCCAAGGCAGAGATCCGCCCTTTGGGTATTGATGCCCGGCGCACAACCGCTGTTTCCCCGATTGCCTTGTCAGGATGCGGCAATATTTCCCCGGATTGATCCGATGCCGAATTGCCGGGAATCCGATATGATCCAGGACACCGCCAGTCCTGGATTTTCTTTCCGGGCAGACGATCCTTTCAAGCAGGATCTGCCGGACGGGGCAAATATTCTCTGGGCTAAAGCGGGACGCAAGTCGCTGCCTTGAGGGAATCCGGTACGCGTAAAAGGACCGCCCCATGCCTGTGATCCGCGCCGAATTCGGCCTTGTTGACGGAGCCGCCCTCGAAGAACTGCAGGACGAACATGAGCCGCATGATCCATCGGCGGCAAGTTGCACTATGGAGGAACCCATGGCCGGAGATTTCGCTGGCCCCGATTTCACATGCTCCTCGGTGATCCTGATGTCCTGACCCATATGCTGCCGCGACTCCGCGGCAACTGCTTGATCCCGAACCCCGGACCAACGTCCTCAATATCCATGAACTCGTGATGGAGGGTTTCCGGTCGAGCAATGGAGTTTATTGAAGCCGCCGGAGCCATCAAAAACTCTGCCACCCGCTTGAGGTGTTGCTGAATGAAGAATGCCAGGAGATCATCCAGGGATGGATACTTCCGTCCGGACTGACCGAGGACAGGCTAAAACAGACCGTTGCTGCATCGACAGGATTATCGTATCCCCCGGCAAACCGTCGAAAACTGTCTCAATAAGGAACATGTGGAATCAACCCGGGCGGTTCATCGGGGTGTTGGGTTTTCTATCGTCGGAACCGGAGGGGTTTGAGAACAGCCCGTTGACTACAAACGAGCGCGACCTTCACGAAGTGGTGAAGACGGAACAGAAAGACAAATTGAAGCCGTCTCGATCCATCTCCATAAAACCCATTCTATCAGCCGCAACTTGAGTATTGCACGGTTTCCGTCTACACAAAAACCATGACAATGATCGTCTGGGATGAACCGAAGCGACACATAAACCTTGCCAAACACGGCTTGGATTTTATGGATCTGGATGAGGAATTTTTTCTGACGGCAGCCATTGTTCCGGCAAGATACGGGCGACATATGGCCATCGGACGGTTCTTGGATGGCACGATTGCTGTTGTGTTTTTTGCCTTGGGCACTGAAGGGATTCCGATCGTTTCAATGCGACCTGCCAGCCAAAGGGAAAGAAGTGTGCTATGACTGGAAAACGCTTGGCAGAAGAACGGATTCAGCAGATGATCGCCAGTGACCCTGATGCGCCAGAGGCCACGGACGATCAGATCGCTCAGGTCAGGCCATTCGATGAAACATTCCCCGCCTTAGCTGCGGCGATGCGCAAACCGACCGGAGGCCGACCGAAATCCAAAAACCCGAAGGTTGCCGTTTCATTGCGACTGGATCAGGATGTGGTTGCCCGGTTCAAGGCCAGTGGCCCCAAATGGCAAACCCGCATGAACAATGTTCTCCGCAAGGCAATGGGACCTTAAACGCATCGCCATAGAATTTCGTCTTCGCCCAACCGGATCCCTCGTGGTCGCGGGATCTCAATGGGCACACCCATGGCCGGGTGCGCGAATCCCGGCTCAAGACCTCGGATGCCCGATCCATCATGGACATGACCCGTGCCGGGCGTCCAGGGCACCCGCAGGAACCGGCTCCCCCAGCGCATCGCCAATCCGCCCCGAGCCGCGGGATCCCTGCCGGATCCTGCCGGGACGTCTCGGCTTGCGATTGAAGCGATGAGGCTGTCGGCGGGTCAAAAAGCGGTGCAGGCGGTCCGGGGATGAGGTCACCTGAGGCCAACCCTCGCTCGGGCTCCGCCCGCCCTCCGCTTGGCCTCGACCGTTGCACCTCAGACTGGAAGTGGGGTAGCAATGTTATCTCAATCCTCACCGAGGGAGACAGTCGGTCCAAATCATTGATTCTTCGTCGATGAACAGAGAGTTTGGGCAATCATGTATGGAATTCCCCTTCAATTGCTATCCATGGGTACAGATGGTCTGTGTTATTGAATGCATGAGGAAAATCGGGAATTTGTGCACGCAGGGATATAAGTCCCATTCATTTGCCGGAACGCGACCCGATTCCAGTCACAAACCCAGTGGAT
>JAPOSK010000512.1 GCA_026709725.1 Paracoccaceae bacterium
GGTCGATGACGGTTTCGTCAAGAAATCCGTCCTTGCGTACGAATACCTGAAAGACGCGACCCGAAAGCACGTAACCGTTGACGGAGAGTTTGACGAGCACCGCTTCGAGACGGTTTTCGACGCACTGAAATACGGTTTGGCAATCGTTTCCATCGAACTTGAGGGAGAGGATGATCCGCAAACGATATTCGAAACGCTGAACAGTCGCGGCGCGGAACTCACGCCGGGCGACCTGATGCGTAACTTCATTTTCCAGAGGGCGAAGGGCATGGGCCAGTCGGGCGCGTCGCTCAGCGTGGATGGACTCTACGAAAAGCACTGGCTACCGCTGGACGGGCCTTTCTGGACGCAAGCGGCTTCCAGGGGCCGCCAGTCGGGCGCACGGCTTGACTGGCTGCTTACCGATCACCTTTCCATGAACGTCGGCACTCTCGTTTCCAGGGAAAATCTTTACGAAAGCTACCGCCGCTGGATTCTGAACGAGCGTCCCTTTCCCGGTGTTGTCCCCGAGCTTGGGGCGATCTCGGTTTCCGCCGGGATCGAGGAGCGGCTGTTCGAGCAGGAGAAAACCGACCCTCTCGGCGATTTCGGCCGTTTCGCGCAGGCGTTCGACGTGTCCACCGTCCTGCCGCTCGTGCTCTATCTGGCTACGGAGGCCGACCTGCGGAACCGCCTGCCGGAGGCGCTCGCCGTTCTGAAAAGCTATGTCCTGCGGCGCGACATTTGTCGCCTGACGACAAAAAACTACAACAAGCTGTTCGTCGGCCTGATCCCGAAGCTCCGTGAAGCGCCCGGAGACCAAATCGGTTCCCTGTCCGCCGATCTGTCGGCGCGGGAGAGCGACATTGACAGATGGCCGGATGACGGGGAGTGGCGTGAGGCGTGGACGACACGCGAGCAGTACAGCCCGTCGCGGCGGTCCCGCCTGGAATATCTGTTCGAGGGCGTCGAAGCCGAACTTCGCAATGGCCTAAACGAGGACATCGAGATAAAGTCGGCGCTGACAATCGAGCATATCATGCCCCGGAAATGGGAGGAAACCTGGCCGTTACCGGGATACGGGGATGTGGACCCGGAAGGGGACATCGAGATTTATATGGAATATGAGGAAGAGAAGCGCGACCGGAACCGTGTCATAGACACACTCGGAAACCTGACGCTCCTGACCCAGAAGCTAAATTCCAGTGTCTCGAACGGGCCGTATACGACCAAAATGCCAGACATCCGCTCCCATTCCAGCCTCGCGCTCAACCGGGACCTAGACCGATGGGATCATTGGGACGAGGAAACCATCCGTCAGCGGGGAGAGATACTGTTCAACGCGGCGAAGCGTGTCTGGGCCGGGCCGATCCGGCGGGATGGGTTCGGGGCCGTTTCCGGCGACACCGATGCGGGCCACGGTGGCACGCGCCATGATCTCCCGGAGAACGGAACCGAATGCGAGTTCACGTATCGTAGCCAAATCCATCGCGGAAGGATCGAGAACGGCAAGCTCAGCGTTGAGGGCTACGGCACCCCCTTCGGCACGTTCTCGGCGGCGTCACGGGCCATAACGCGGACCAGCCGCAACGGGTGGAACGATTGGTATCTCGACTTCGGCGACGGGCGGAAAATCCTCGCCGATGAGTGGCGGAAGAACGATCACCCGCACCTGGCGGGATCATAGGTCATGGACGCCAACTGGCAGAACCGCACCCTGTTTCACGGCGACAACCTGAAATTCCTCCGGGCCATGAACTCTGATTCGGTGGACCTGATCGCCACCGATCCGCCGTTCAACAAGGGACGGGACTTCCACGCGACGCCTGACAGTTTGGCGGCCGGCGCGAAATTCCAGGATCGCTGGTCATGGGAGCGCGACGTTCACGAATCCTGGACAGACCAAATTGCCGATGACCATCCACGGCCGCTCGCCGTCATCGAGTCCGCCCACGCCGCGCATTCCGACGGCATGGGCGCTTTCCTGTGCTTCATGGCCGTCCGGTTGCTTGCCATGCGCCGGGTTCTCAAGCCGACGTGAAGTATCTATCTGCACTGCGATCCGACGGCATCCCACTACCTCAAGGCAGTAATGGATGCCGTGTTTGGGGGCGACAACTTCCAAAGCGAGGTCGTATGGAAGCGCACAAGCGCGCACAGCGACGCTAAGGGGTTTGGCCAAATCTGTGATTACATCTTGTACTACTCGAAAACGTCGCGGCGCACATGGAACAGCGTTACCGCGCCTCACGATCCGGAGTACGTCGCAAAGAACTACCGGCACGAGGACGAGCGCGGGCAATATCGCCATCACGAGATAATCCGCACTGAATCCATGGGAGAAAGGCCCAATCTTGCCTACGAATACAAGGGGTACACGCCGCGATGGGGATGGCGTATGGAG
>JAPOSK010000258.1 GCA_026709725.1 Paracoccaceae bacterium
CAAGTGCCTTTGGTGGGGCGTTGCTGGCAACGGTGATCGTCTTGACCGCATCACAGATGGCCGGCACCATCTCAGTGGCACGATTGATCCTGATCGGGATTGCGGTCATGGCCATTGCCAACGCATTGATCGGGCTGCTGATTTATATTTCGACAGATCAGCAACTGCGTGAGTTGACATTCTGGACGCTGGGAAGCCTGGCCAAAAGCAACTGGACAACAGTCACAGTCGCGACCGTTGTGATGATCATGGCCAGTGTGGCCCTGTATCGCTTTCACCGCACCCTTGATCTGTTTCAGCTGGGTGATCGGGCTGCGTTCCATTCGGGCGTTGATGTTCACCGTGCGAAGTTTCGGATCTGTGCTCTGGCTGCGGTGGCTGTTGGAGCGGGTGTTTCTGTGGCAGGTCCGATTGGATTTATCGGACTGGTTGCACCACACATCGCGCGCCTGATCGTTTCGCCCGTCCATCGCCATGTTCTGCCGGTCGCGGCACTTGTGGGTGCCGTGCTGTTGCTGAGTGCAGACCTGTTTGTCCGAACGGTTATCCCGCCTGCGGAAATCCCGATCGGTATTGCTACTGCGGGCATTGGCGGACCGTTTTTTCTCTGGCTGCTGCTGCGGAGCAGACGGTTATGATTCATGCAAACGCACTGAGTGTATCCTTCGGTTCGAACCGTGCAGTTGACGGGGTCAGCCTTTCTGTGTCACCGGAGGAGATTGTTGCGCTCTGCGGGCCGAACGGTGCAGGAAAATCGACGCTCATTGCGGCTCTGGCGGGTGAACACCCGGCGTGCGTCGAAGCGGTTCAGTATGACGGGGTCCCGCTTGGTGACCTGTCGCCATCGCAACTGGCCCGCCATCGGGTGTTCCTGGAACAGGAACCAATGGTGGCGACCGATTTGACCCTGCTGGATGTTCTTGAGATCGGTGTCCCGATCGAGGTGTCGCCCGCGGATCTTGCCCGCATCCGGGCGCAAATCATTTCTGACTTCAATTTTGGTGAAATCCTGCACAATCGCATCTCGACACTTTCAGGCGGCCAACGGCATTGTGCGCATCTTGCACGTGTGCTGATGCAGCTCCAGGCCAATCGGACCCTCGGCTACAGCTGTTACCTGTTCCTGGATGAACCGACTGCAAATCTCGATATCGGTTTCCAGATTGCTGTTCTGTCCCGCATAAAAAAACTTTGCAGTGAGGGGGTGGGGATCATCATCGTTCTCCACGACCTGAATCTGGCTGCAGCCTATGCGGACCGTGTTCTGATCATGAAGGCAGGGGAGCTTCTGATTGCTGATTCTCCGGAAGCAGCCCTGACGGATAACAATTTGACCGCGATCTATGATACACCAATCCTTGTTGACCGTGCATCCACCGGGCAAGTCATTATTCAGCCAAAATTGGAGACCGCCAATGCCTGATTTCAGTATGATCGGGACAGCATTGAATGCCGGCGGCATCGCCCTCTGGGTGATTGCAGCACTCTCGGTCCTGCTCCTTGCGAGCATCATCTGGAAAATGATCCAGTTCACACAGTGTGGATTTTGGCGCAACGCGAAAAAGTCGAGAATCGCATTCACCAAGGAGAGTCACGAATTCCTGTTGAAATATCCACGCCAAACCGCCGAGGTGAAGATTGAGGCATCGGGAAAAACCATACTGGCCGAGGCCAATGCCCATCTTCGGATATTTGAGCTGATCGCAACCATCGCACCACTCCTCGGTCTCTTTGGTACGGTGCTGGGAATGATTGCCGCATTCCAGGCACTGCAGGACAGTGGCAGCCAGGCTGATCCGGCCGTCCTGGCCGGTGGCATTTGGGAGGCACTGTTGACCACTGCCGCCGGAATGGCTGTCGCCATTCCGGCCACGATTGCCCTGACGTGTTTTGAGGGGATTATCGAGCACCTGGAACTTGATCTGGAAAACATTGCCAGCGACGCGCTTGCTGCCATCGATACCGTCGCAGAAACATGATCTCACAGCCCAGGAGACATCGCAGACGCCCCAGTCTGACGCCCTTGATTGATATTGTCTTTTTGTTACTGGTTTTCTTTATGGTCGCGTCCCGCTTCGGTCTTGAGGGTGCAGTGCCGTTGCCATTGAGGGGTGGGAATGAGGTGCAATCAGCGGAATTGCATGTTATCAGGATCAGCCCTGATCTCCTAGTTTACAATGGCCAGAGGCTGAATGCCCAGGAACTGGTATCGACATTGACGCATGTGCAGGCCGAACGGCTTATCATGCGTGCAATGGACGGGGCTGACGTCCAGACTGTCATTGATGTGGCAGCCCTGCTGACTGATAACGGTTTTACAAATCTGGTACTTGTTGAATGAAATTCTCGCGGCGGCCACGAAAACGCAAGTCAGAGCACATC
>JAPOSK010000224.1 GCA_026709725.1 Paracoccaceae bacterium
ATTGAAAGAACCGAACCCCCCGACCCAGACCCTACAGTATAACATACCCGGCTCCGCATCAGTCATCTGCATTTTGATACGGGAGCGATTCTCGTATGGCTGACTTTTCGTGACATTTGCCGACGATCCCCGGATCCCGGCCTGATTCGGTCGAATCAGGCCGCCCGTGCCAGGCGGAGCCTTTTGGCGCGGGCCCGGGAGGTGAGACGGATCGACGCTGCCGCGAAACATTCGGGAAAGGGAGCCGATGCATCGCCGCATCGCCGATTGGGGGCGAATGCGATTCTGGCGGATCACCTGTTATCAGGGACTTGCAGATTCTCGAGTCAGCCATACGAGGATCACACCCTTTTGATACTCTCCCATGCCTTGATTGCGAGGACACTCGCGGAGAGGGGATCGGGTCTGCCTTGGGGTGTTGCAGGCACCGACAAGCTTGTTTGCTGTCTCTGCCGATATCTCTTGAATTCCGATCTGCTTTATGCGGAATAGTTTTGCATGAAATCGTGAGAGAGTTAAGTGTTTTTTGTTGATAGATCAGGAGATTGTCCCAGATCATGTTGAAACCCTGAATCAGGGTGGCGTTGGTCAGGGACTATCAGATGTCACAACCTGAGCAGATAAGAAAGGTCAAATAAATACAGAAGATGAAGTAGTACCGCTCATTGAAGTCTTAACATCAAGCGGGACATTCCCCGTGCCATTCAGCGAATATATACTAGGATTGCTGAAAAAATCCTGGTTGAAGCCATTAGGTTTTCCGTTCCCCTGTCTCCCTGGATGGTTGTCATTTTCCCTTGCCAAAAAGGCTCTTGTCCAGTCCTGATTGCCGTATGATAGCCGAAAGTGTTCCCTTGGGTATCTCATTCCTGTTGAAGGGAACGCTAACCATTTTGGTGGCTCCATTGTCCCCACTTCTGAATATGTGGTGAGAACCCTTGGTCCTGACCAATTCAAATCCATTGTTTTCCAGAATCCTTACAACCTCACGAAACCTCATATCTCATTTCAGGCTTCAGGTGCCGGTGATCAATTTTTTCGAAATAATTCCAGTATATTGGGTCTTTATTGACAGTGTGAAAGAGAAGCCCCTGTAACCGAATTTCCTCTTCAATCGGCTCATCAGGGACAACACTTTCAGAGACAAACGCAAGGTCCATGGAGAATGGCGTTTAAGCAATCGATCACGGTCCTGTTCAGGCAGTCTGTCAACCTCCTCAAGATAGGTTTCAACAGCTTCTACAAGAATCTGTTCGGTTTCTTCAAGAGTGGTACCATGCATGGCAATATCAAAAGTTGTGCACAACCCTTCCCAATCTCTCCCTTTGCCCCAATAGTAGCAAACAATTGTATTGCCCAACGCGATATCTCTCCAAGTGAAACTTCCGATTTACAATCAGATTCATTCGAACAGGTGTGAAACCCTGAACGCCGCAGATATGGTGCCTAAGTGCCTTACATAGTTCTCTTCGTTTCCCTCATTATCACAAGCGATACAGCATGTTGCGCGTGACCGCAAACGCTGTTTATATCCCCAAATCAGCGTCCTAATCGCCCAAATCCGCCGCGGGGCCCATTTTTCCCAAAATCCCGCCCCGATTTGCCCAGCCAGTCCCCTGAGACTCTGTTGGGGCCCAGCCCGGGGATTTTCACATCCGCCAGGGGGCGATGGGGCAATCAGGGGCATCCGATTCCACCCATTCCGGGGTCAGTGCGGGCCTGGCTCGGGGAGAGTCCGGGGAGAGGGTCCGGGGTCAGGTGGGCACGGCGGGGATCTCATCGTTCCCGGTCACCGGCCGGAGGGTTGATGACCGGGGGATCACAGGGGATGGGCCTGATGCGACATCTCAATGGGAGGGGGCAGACCTCCGCATCCGTGCCAGAGGGGTCGCCATGGCCGCCCTGCCATCCCGGTCACCAGGGGAATCCCGGCACAGGAGACCCCTGGCCCCCAGTCCTTCAGATCCATGGGCATCCGGTGCGGGCCCGTTCCCGGGCCAGGTGGCCATGATCTCCGCCCGGCCTGTTCATGCAGGGCCGGACAGTCATGGAGTGAGGGCGATGATGAAGGGTCCCCATGATGAAGGGGATGCGGCCCCAAGGTGATCAGGGACGGGGCCGCAGGGCTTCGGGCCGATCATCGGGGCGGTTGCAGTCGCGGATGAGGGCAGCCTGATCGCCGGCGGTGTCCGGGCGCACCGTGACAGGGGTGATCTCCCTGGGGAGGATGGTGGCATCAATGTCGAGGGTGGCGGCCGTGATCCCCGCCCTTCGGACGGCGGCCTCATCCCCTGATGATCGATGGGGAGCCGCGTCCAGGCGGCCCTGAGCGAAGTGTATCGTGATGACGGGGTCGGGATAGAGGCGGTGCCCGCTTCCCG
>JAPOSK010000237.1 GCA_026709725.1 Paracoccaceae bacterium
CCCAAATTCCCCAAAGGAAACAGGGACCGTCCGGGCGGGACCCCAGGCATGAAGACAGATATCACACGGGAGTCCGACGGACCCCAGCAAGGCAAGCCGTTAAGCCTGAGGCTGACAAGTCCAAATTACGAATCCCTGATTCAGACAGCAGCAAAGGTCAGGGAACACTTCGACAACACAGTCGGACTTGCGTTTATCGATGATACCCTGCCTTTGCCGGGAATTGACTGGGAAGTGGAAATCGACAGGGTCAAGGCGGGTCTTTATGATGCCGACATTGCAACCGTAGGTGCGATCATCCAGCTTGTCACACGCGGTGTTCTGCTTGACACCCTGCGGACCAGCACATCGGATGAGGAAATAGAGATCCGGGTCCGCTTCCCGGAAGAAGACCGCCTGCTGTCAGTCCTTGAAGAGCTTCGGATGCGGACATCCCAGGGCCTGGTCCCGTTAAGCAATTTCCTTGAGATCAAGCCGGTTCGCCAGTTGGCTGAGATCAAGCGGTACAATGCCGAGCGCTATGTGATCATCAATGCTGACATTGACAGGGGAACATCGAATGAGGAGGGTCGTCCGGTCACAGTGAATGAGAGAATTGATCACCTGACGGAATGGCTCACCGAAGAAGCGGATTTACCACCGGACATTCGCTGGGAATGGACCGGTGATCGGGAAGAGCAGGAAGAGAGTCAGACAGTCCTCATGTATGCCTTCATTGGTGCGCTTGGGTTGATGTTTGCTGTGTTGCTTGCGCAGTTCAACAGCGTCTACAATTCCCTCCTCGTGCTCTTTTCCGTTGTCCTGTCAACGACCGGGGTGCTCATCGGCATGCTCATCCTGGAGCAGCCGTTTTCGGTGATCATGACCGGTATCGGGATCGTTTCCCTGGCTGGCATCGTGGTCAACAACAACATTGTGCTTATCGACACCTACCAGGACTATGCGCGGATGATGCCCCGGATCGAGGCCATCATTCGCACAGCGGAAGTGCGGATCAGGCCGGTGATGCTGACCACAATCACAACGATCGCTGCCCTGACGCCAATGATGCTGGGCTGGTCCCTCGATTTCGTCAATGGTGGCTATACGGTTGATACACCGGTCGCACTCTGGTGGAAGCAATTGGCATCGGCCATCGTGTTCGGTCTCGGCACTGCATCGATTCTGACTCTTGTTGTGACTCCGTCACTTCTGGCGATCCCGGTCTGGTTATCCAGGAGCGGATCCCGCACCAGCCGGATCATCCTCGCCATTCTCGGTGGCAAAGGCAGCCGCGTCTCACAGGACAGGGATCTTCAGCGTGATGTGGCCCGATTGAAGGATGTCACGCTGCCCTGGGATCAGCTGCAGAATGTTCTCATGCCCCTCTACCCGGCAAGCGGCGATATCCGCCTCGGCGCAGGCGACCGGACCCTCCCCGGCCATTCACCCGCCGACACCAGTCCGGCTCAACCGGAACCGGGCGAGTCGGCACCCAAAACCCGGTGATGGCCTGATGATGGAGCATCGGTCATCACGACAGTACCGATCATCATTGCCTGATTTCCCGCACCCCCTGCCCTGCCAACCTGACCCTTTCAGTCATATGACGCAGATCTCTTCCACATAAGTGTCATTCGGTCTGAAACCCGGATCATCGTCATCCGTGCCATTCCCCTCCATGTCCTTGCGAGGCGCAACAACCCTGTGGCCATTTCGTGCAGTTCCCAGAGTGAATGCACTCGGGGCCAATGGCACCGTTCCGGCCAGGATTTACTTCGGGATGATGAAGATCTGACCCGGGTAGATAAGATCGGGATCCTTGATCAGGTGATCATTGGCCTCGAAAATCGTGACATAAAGTCTGCCCAACCCGTATTTGGAACGGGAAATCCCCCAGAGCGTGTAGCCCTTGCGGACAATGACCAGTTCTGTTTTGGTATAATCCGGCGGACGCCGACCGTTCCCGTCCGTTGCAATCACGTCCTCTTCGGTCGCAGTGTCTGCATCCGGATTGAACTGCATCTCCAGGCGGTTGATGACGGCTTCCTCATCAATCTGATCGACCCGCAATATATGCTGACCCGGCGTCACCGGGGGCAGGCGGACCTGCCAGGATCCGCTCTCGGCAATCTTGACCTCAGTCACAAAGATATTGTCGATGTAGATCAATAAAGCCCGACCCGGGGTGCCCCGCCCGGCGACAACAACAGCACCATCTCTGTCAATTGTCAGCAAATCGATACGCAGTTCCCTGTCAGTGCCCTGCGGCCCAAGCAATTCAACACCATCCTTGGTCTCCAGCACAGTAATGGGGTCGTTGTCCGCTTCGGCAACGACAGCCGTCCCCTCACCGGTCCCGGGCGGTTTAGCGAGAACCAGCACAGTGTCTTCAGAGG
>JAPOSK010000176.1 GCA_026709725.1 Paracoccaceae bacterium
CTACCGCTTTAGCGACAAACTCAACTATCCGGCAATCGGGTTGAATTGCGGAATTACGGCGGCGGCTTTTGGGGATTGCCTCAGGCTCGAAACGACTGTAGCGCCGCGGTTCGCGCAACCTAGGATCGTTCCTCGGCATATAGAGGTACCGCATCAGTTCGCTCAACTTCAAAATCCGAAATTCGACGTATCCAGCCTCCGGAAACTGCCGGAAAGCTATCGGACCTGGATTGACGAGCAAGAACAGCATCTTTCCTCAGCAGTTGTGGACGGTCTGGAAGAATCGGACGCCAAACTTGAGTCTGATCGGCTTCATCGAGATCTCGAGGCGCAGCGCGAGGAAGCGCGCTATATTGAGCGTGGCGTAGAGTTGCTGATCGCCT
Organism: Paracoccaceae bacterium; assembly: GCA_026709725.1. Classification (GTDB taxonomy): domain Bacteria; phylum Pseudomonadota; class Alphaproteobacteria; order Rhodobacterales; family Rhodobacteraceae; genus MPNP01. The sequence continues at coordinate 384 of JAPOSK010000176.1, forward strand.
CCAAGGCCGCAGCCGATGTGATCGATGGCGGGGCAGCAGCAGAAAACGACATAGTTAGCCGCCGTGCGGCACCGTGGCGGGCATGGATCATGACGAACGAGGCATTCGCCAACAGAGACCGACACGACATCGGTCGCGGCTGGCGATTGTTCCAGTTGTCCTTCATTCTCGCGCATGTGCCAGTGTTTTCGTCACGCATGGATGAATGGCGCGACTACCATGACGCTTTGCTGGACGAAGACAGCGCCAGCCTCCTCTATTTCCCTACGGGCGGAGGCAAATCCGAGGCATTCTACGGTGCGTTGATCTTCGCGATGTTCCTCGACCGTCTTCGGGGCAAGAACCGGGGCGTTACCGCCCTGATCCGTTACCCACTGAGGCTGCTCACGCTTCAGCAGGCGCAGCGGCTTCTAAAGTTGATCGTTCATGCCGAGGTCGTGCGGCGCCGTCATGGCGCTGGAACTTGGCCATTCGAAATGGGCTTCTGGGTTGGCAGCCAGAACACTCCAAACAGGTACGGCGTGTTCAGGTCCGAGATTCCTCTGATGGGTGATCCCGCGTATCAGGACGACCGGTGGCTTGATGGCAATAGGGGGGCTAACGATGCGCAGGCGAGGGGCAAGCGCTACACCGACGCGCTTGAAGCGTACAACAAGATACCCGATTGTCCTATGTGCGGCGAACCTACGGGGTTAAGGCGCGATGAACGGGAGGGTCCGAGAGGTGCGCGTGTGGCGATCGTCTGCTTCAACAAAAACTGCGATTGGAATCTGGAGCATGGCGGGCAACATACGCTCCCCTTCCTTTTGACCGACGATACAATCTACGCGAGAGCGCCGTCGATCGTTCTTGGCACCATCGATAAACTAGCGATGCTCGGCCAGCACACGGGCACGATCAGCAGGGTGCTGGGCATGTTCGGACTGGCCCGATGGATTGATCGGCACGGGAATTTGGACACACCGCGTCGGGAAGAAGAGCTCCGAGCGGGTCCTCAGCAGAATGGCTGCAGCCCGGTGTTCCCTGCCTACCGAGAGGGGGAGCACATATTTCACGATCCGTTTCCGTCAATCATCGTTCAGGACGAAGCTCATCTCCTCGAAGAGAGTCTTGGGACATTCAGCGGGCTATTCGACACGTTGTTGGAGAATGTGCTCGGCAAGATTGCAGAAATGGCCGGAGACGAATTGGAGGTGGCCCGGCGCTTGATGGAGGATGGCCGGAAAGCAGTGCGGATGCCGAAGATCATCGCAGCGACTGCCACGATTTCGGCACCGGAGAGGCAACTCGAGACCTTATACCAACGTCGCCCACTGCGCTTCCCGTATCCCGGTCCCGACCTCTACCATTCGTTCTTCACAGAACCGGCACCGCCGCCATCGGGTAATGAAGAACGCATGGCGCACGCGAGCACTCTCCCGAAGCACCTCGCACCCGAAGCCACGGCCCCGTGGATGCGGCTCTACGTATCGCTCATTACCAACGACTCTACCCATACAGTGACTACTGTTAACGTTCTTGCGGCGTTCCATGCCATCGTGACGGAGATGTGGGACGGATTACTGAACGAAGCTAAGCGTGAAACGACCATCGCAGCTCTTAGGACTGCAATTTCACAAGACACTTATGGTAACTGGCGAAGAACTGCAATCGATCGCGTAGCAAATGCCGAGCTCTTCGGGGATATTATAGCGCTTGTCGATCTCCACCGGATAGTCTTGGCCTATGTCACCAATAAGAAAGGCGGTGACCAGATAATGGACGCCATGAGCGACGCTGTTGAACAGAAGCATAGGCGGCTCGGGCGCCGTCACATGCCTTTCGACAGCCGCTTGATTTCAGGTGGAATCGACATGAAGGACATTCAAGCTGTCATGGAGGATTCCGAGAAGTCGTTCGAGGGTGTTGAATATCCCGATATCGCTGATACGGTGCGTAATATCGTGGCTACGTCGGCGATCAGCCATGGCGTCGATGTAGACCGATTTAACAGCA
>JAPOSK010000283.1 GCA_026709725.1 Paracoccaceae bacterium
CGATGCGATTCATATCGCCCTGCCACCCTCTGCAATCATGTCTGAAGACAACCTCGATTCAACCTTTGCCAGATTTTCCAGAGGAGTGTTTCCTGAAAATATTGCAGCCAGAACTGGCAGATCTTGCGGGTCCGGCTTGATCATGCAGAGTATCAGATCCAGAGAATGTGGCCGATTATGACGGTATGGGGTGCATGCTGCGCTCCAGGGTCGGATGATCACCGGCAGGATTGTGCATCTTCATAAAATCTCAGCGTCTCATTGCACTGCTATGCACAGGAGTTGTATAAGGTTTTCCTGCAAAAGACGAAACTGTCACAAATTGACCCCAAATGGCCGAAACCCTCAGGGATCGGGAGGCGTGCCACATTTCGGGAGTGGTGTCTTATGACATGCCAGGACCTCACCGGTCAGACCGGGTGCCAGTGTGGATGCGTTCCGGTAATGATCTGCGCACACAGCCGAACTGCGGGCCGGAGACCCGCCGGGAACAGTGCTGTTCGTGGCCGCCTGCTGTTTCCAGTCAATCACAGGTCGTGCCGCGCGTGATGCGATCTGTGTATCGGCGCACCAGGAAGTGAGGCGGCATGATGCGCCTGTCATGGAATGAGATCCGCGCTCGTGCCGCTGGCTTTGCTGAAGACTGGAAGGATACATCCTACGAGAAGGGCGAGACACAGAGTTTCTACAATGCCTTTTTCGAGGTGTTCGGGGTCCGGCGTCGGAATGTGGCCCGCTATGAAGAGCATGTCACGAAACTGGACAATCGCTCCGGCTTTATCGACCTGTTCTGGCCGGGTGTGCTGATTGTCGAACAGAAGAGTGCCGGACGTGATCTGAAGGCAGCCTATGAACAGGCCGGTGCATATTTCGACGCGCTCAAAGATGAAGACCGCCCACGCTACATCCTCGTGAGCGACTTTCAGACTTTCGAGCTCCACGATCTCGATGAGCGGGAGACCATCACATTTTCCCTCCCCGACCTGCCAGCGCATGTCGAGGCATTCAGCTTCATCCTCGGCATCCAGCGCCGCAGTTTCCGCGACCAGGATCCAGCCAACATCAAGGCCGCTGAATTGGTCGGGCGGCTGCATGACACGCTTGCAGAGACCGGACATCAGGGACATGATCTGGAACGTTTTCTCATGCGTATCGTGTTCTGCATGTTCGCAGACGACACAGGCGTGTTTGAGCCAAGAGACATCTTTCTCGACTTCATTGAGATGCGCACAGGTGAGGACGGGGCCGATCTCGGACCGTGGCTTGCGCTCCTGTTCGAAGTGCTTGACACACCGGAGGGCGACCGCGCCGCAACCCTTGATGCGGATCTTGCGCGGTTCCCTTACATCAACGGGAATCTCTTCACGGGACACCTGCGGATGTTCTCGTTTGACGCGGCAATGCGCGCAGCCCTGCTTGATGCCTGCCGCTTCGACTGGTCGAACATCTCGCCTGCGATCTTCGGGGCCCTGTTCCAGTCGGTCATTGACCCGGCGGAACGCCGTGCCCATGGTGCGCACTACACCACCGAGAAGAATATCCTCAAGGTGATTGAGCCGCTGTTCATGGATGACCTGCGCGTTGAATTTCACCGGCTGCGGACCATGCGCCGGGGTCGCCGCGCCGCGCTTCGCCAGTTCCAGACAAAACTCGGCAGCCTGACATTCCTTGATCCGGCATGCGGTTGCGGCAACTTCCTCATCATCGCCTACCGGGAATTGCGGCTGCTGGAAATCGAAGTGATCCGGGAGATACGGGATGTCACCGCCACAACCGGGCTGGATGTGCTTGATGTCAGGTTACTCTCACTGGTGGACGTGGATCAGTTCCACGGAATCGAGCTCGGCGAGTTCCCGGCCCGTATTGCCGAAACCGCCCTGTGGATGATGGATCACATCATGAACAGCCGGCTGAGCCTTGAGTTCGGCCAGACCTTTGTTCGCATTCCACTTGAGAAGTCGCCGCACATCATCCACGGCGATGCGCTCGAAACAGACTGGACTGCTTTCCTGCCACCCGGCAATTGCTCCTTCGTTCTGGGCAATCCCCCGTTCGTGGGCGCGAAATACCAGACAACCGGGCAGCGTGAACAGGTGCGCGGGATCGCCGCACTCGGCAAGAGCGGCGGGACACTCGATTACGTCGCCGCATGGTTCATCAGGGCAGGAGAGTATATCAGGGGCGGCAGTGCCCGGATCGGGTTCGTCGCAACAAACTCGATCACACAGGGCGAGCAGGTCGCACAGCTCTGGCCGATCCTGTTCGGGCGGTGCAATCTGGAGATCACCTTTGTGCACCGGACCTTCGCATGGGGATCGGATGCCCGCGGCAAGGCCCATGTGCATGTCGCCATTCTCGGTCTCGGCCAGAAGAAAG
>JAPOSK010000458.1 GCA_026709725.1 Paracoccaceae bacterium
CGGGCCACCGGCGGTTGGAGGGAAGGCATGCATCTGCATGAGATCGACCACTAGGCCAATATGGCTGACCCTGTCGGCCATCTGATGGAGAACCTCACCATGGGCTGCAATATCGTGATGACAGCCCGTGAGGCCAGTGTCCCAAGTCTCCTCAATCTCGGGTCCTCCTACATGTATCCCGGAGACGCCCCCAACCCCTTGCCGGAATCAGCCCTGCTCTCGGGTCTCCCCGAGGCGACCAATGAGGGCCGTGCGCTGGCCAAGATCACCGTTGCCCGTCTCTGCGAATACATCAGCCGGTGTGACGGCCTGCGATACCGCACAGTCATCCCCTGCAACATCTACGGCCCCATGACACGTTCGACCCGAAGGTCTCCCATCTCGTGCCGGGGATCATCCACAAGATGCATCATGCCATCCGGAATACAGATGACACAATCGAGATCTGGGGCGATGGGAGCGCCCGCCGCGAGTCCGTGTACAGTGTCGATCTTGCCGACGGCATCGGGCACCCGCTCAGCCGGATTGATGCCATGCCCACGCTTGTCAATCTCGGTGTTGGCACCGACCATACTGTTCTGGACTATTATCAGGCCGGTGGCGTCATGGGGTGGCAGGGCCGGTTTGTCTTCAACCTCAACCGGCCGACCGGCTTCCGGCAGAAACTGGTCCCGACCGAACGGCAGACACAGCAGGGCTGGTCGCCCAAAACAACCCTCAGGGACGGGCTTCGGATGACCCATGCGTATTTTCTGACCTGTCCCGAAGCTGGAGAGGGATTGTCTGCAGAGCGTCAATCAGGGTGAGAATCCCTCGAAGCGGCAGCCACTGCCCGGAACGGAGAAGCTCTGGCAGGGGGTCCGAACGCCCTTTTGAGAGCACGCTTGCAATCAGGACATGGGAGAGAATCGGGATGCGGATGACGGATCAGGGGGTCAAGTCTGTTTCATTGATAGGCCAGGATTCGGGAGATTTATTCCCGCCGATCCATAAATGCTTTTACAACGATCGGAATGGCTCCCGAAATGCCAATGGCAATTGCGGCCCAGGGATAACCCAGAAACAGGCCAAAAGCCGCAATTGCACATAAAGCCAGGGATACGATTACACTACCTGACACACGGACAAAATCATTCCAAAGCGATCTCGAATTGCTTTTGTCCCGAATGGACTGCTCTTTTTCCGCGATCCCAACAATCCTGTCGGCCAAACCGGGGGAGATGTCATCGTAGTCTTTCAGCATGCTGGGAGGGGGAATAGGTCCCGAAAATGCGATTTTCTGAGCCACGATTGCAACAGCGTCAGTCGGCTCAGTCCCTTCTGGAATCTCAACAGTGATTTGAGAAGGAGCTGTCGTGTTCTGTTTTTCGCTGTTGCCGTTATCCTCAGCGGCTTTATCGCCCTTTTCGCTCATTCAGGCGACCTCAGAGAATGCTTTTTGAAAATACTTTTCAATATTTCTGGCATCTTGCATTAATCCAGCCCGACCACTTCGAACGTTTTCAGGGTGGACCTGATCGGGAAATGCAAACAGATCAACCATATCGTCAAGAAAATTCCTCTGTTTGGGATCCACAGGATCGTCCCGGCTAGATTCGGATTGTTGCGCAGGAATAATTTTGACTGTGATTGATGACATCTTTCCCTCCTTGCGGTCAACTTTCAGGTATGAGAAGAAAAGTTATCTTGCAAGTGCGTCTATCATTTTCCGGGCCTCTCCCTTTTGCAGAGCGTCAATCTGTTGCAGAGCGTCAATCCGGATGGGAGGTGCACGACAACCAGGGTGAGAATCCATTTGACGCTGTGACATGCTGTTCCTGCCGCAGGCTCGCGGTGATTGCAAGTGGATTTTGGGAGCGATGAGTTGCCGCTCGCTGCAGTTCGCCAGCGGGGGTTATCGCCCATCAATCCCGTGCACCTGTGTTCAGACTGGTTTCATGCAGCACTGTTCCGCATTATGCAGATCGGAATGCAACAGATATCAGCAGAGACGGCGGACTGGTTCGTCAAGACCCACGGGCCCGGCACCATCACCCGCAATACGGTCGAGCCCCGTCTCAAGAATACGGGACCTTTCCGGATGATTGCATGGATCACACGACCAACACCATCGCAGGAACGAGTATTCGATTGGCTTGGGCCTTCGAGTTGCTTGGGATTGGGCCTAAACGCACGAGGTGGGGTTCTAAAAATGGGGATTATATACATGATTACACAAAATGAATACCTAATTTTTGGGAATTATATACTTAAGTAACAAAAAATCAAATTAGTCTATAATAATCAGTATTTTATGTTTGAATTGCTATCCATGAGCACAGATGGTCTATGTCATTGATTATATGAAATAAATTATGATAATTGTTACTTAAG
>JAPOSK010000569.1 GCA_026709725.1 Paracoccaceae bacterium
CTCTGCGCAATGATCAGGTGTCCACCAAAACGGGGCAACTCCAAGGAGCATCCCAGATGCATTGGGTGTGAGCTATGGAGGGTAACGGATGGCGCGCTGAACGCCTTCAATGAATACCTGGAAGCTGCGGGACTTGTTGGTATCGGGCGAAAGCTCCGGACCGATATCTCTCGATCCTGATACCTTCTGATATTTGTTGCGGGTGATCCTTGACAACTCTCTGTAGGGAAACCGTATTTCATCAGGGGCTCGATACTGCCGCCTGTTTCCGTAGCGGACAAGGTTGTGAGTATTGAGGTCACGCTCCACTGCGGCAAGATCGCCGAAATACCAGCTCTCCAACTCGCGGCAGGCTATTCTCACAACCGTTTCGGGCCTGCCCGCGTCGCGGCACTTTGCGGCGAGTGTCTGTTTGATGGCGCGGCAGTCTCCCGCATCTTGATCGCGGAGCACGATGAAGACGGTGTTCGGGGTTTGCCAGCCGCGCACTTTGCGAACGAGGCTCTTTTCGAGATCATCTTTTCCTTCGAATACGATGTAGCGGACCATTATGATTTCAGGCAAAAAGCGCGGTAGCAATTCCTTCAGCATTTCGCGGGTCGAAGGCTCTTCGAGTAGAAAGACGAGGTTCATCCTTCCGGATCGACTCCCGCGAAGAACCCTTGTTTCCAGAGGTACCCCATCTGGTCCCCGTCCTGCATGTAGGCGGCTACTTGACTGTCTTCCTCCGCTCTGCGTATTCGTGTATATCCATTTTCTTTTTGCAGCCAGAAAACTTCGTCGAGCCGGGCGGCGTTCAGGAAATCGGGTGAATGGGTGGACACGATAACCTGGCCTCCGCGATTCGCATAGGATCGAAATTCCTCCGCCAGTTCCCAAAGCAAGGTCGGGTAGAGCTGGTTCTCGGGCTCCTCCACACAAAGCAGAGGGTGCGGTTCGGGATCGTGGAGGAGGGTCAGATAGGCGAGCATCTTGATCGTCCCATCGGATACGTAGCGGGCGAGGAAGGGGTCTTCGAAGGCGCCGTCCTGGAATCTGAGCAGAATCCTGCCTTCTTCCGTTTGTTTCGACTCTACCCGCTTGATTCCAGGGACACGCATCCGTAATTTTTCCAGGATCCGCGAAAAAAATTCGGGATGGTTGTCATGAAGATACTCGATGACCAGCGACAGATTCTCACCTTCTCGCGAAAGATGTTCCGCGTAGCCCACCTCCTGTTCCGGTCTGGCTCTACTGATATGAAAGTCGGAGACGTGCCATCGCTCGATCAAATCACCAAGCGCGACGACGGCGGGAAATCGCTCGAACTGGGCCAGCCCCTTGATGGCCAAAAGGTCCGGTGACTTCAACGTCTGTTCGTCGCGCACAAGTTGCGTCACGTCCTCCACTTCATCGGCTTCGTTCGTGACTGCAAATCCGCTTCCTTTGCTGAAATCCAGAAAATGCCATGGCCTCCCGTGGCTGAATCGGCGATATCGCAGTATCTCGCGTTCGACATAAGGGCCGCGGCGGCCCTCGTCAATCGACACCGAATAGGTCATCAGAGGACTATTGGGCTTCGTTCTGTATTTGACCTCTATCTGGATTGGCCCATTCGAGTTCCTTGTCCTCACTTCCCGGAAACCCCGGCTGCCGCCGAGCTTGGACAAGGCTACGCGGACGTTGGTATTCATCGCATCCCGCAGGAAGCCGAATACAGTGAACAATGTGGACTTGCCGGTTCCGTTTGCTCCCACAAGGATGGCGAAACGGGGGATTTCCCGCATCTCCACGTCCTTGAAGGCGCGGAAGTTCTTGACGCGGAGCCGCTCGATCTTCAAGAGCGATCACCGAGCCCGGTCATTCGATGGGGGCCGGACAGCCACCTCTGATTCCGCCACGATCCGTCAACCCGGATCGGGCGGTTCCCGACTCCCCAAGCGGCGCTTCTGCCAGATCGAATACCATCCGCAGTCCCCCCAACCGGAGTAGCCCCGGTACGTGACCCGCGCGGATCATAGATGGTTCCGGATGCCGATCAAATGTCTCGTGTTCGCAGGATGCGTTTCGGTATCCCGTCGGCTCCTTGCGGCACGGCCGGGCGTCGGTACGTTTCCGGGCATCGGCGTCAGAGGACGGCGCGCACGTTGCGCCGGTCGTGGTGCTCCTCGATGGCGAGGCGGATGAGGCAGTCGATGAGTTCGGGGTAGGGGATCCCGCTCGCCTCCCATAGCTTCGGGTACATGCTGATGGGGGTGAACCCGGGCATGGTGTTCACCTCGTTCACGTACACCCGGCGTGCCCCGCCCCGCTCGACGAAGAAGTCCACCCGGGCGAGGCCGCGCGCCTCCACCGCCCGGAACGCGGCGATCGCGAGCGCCCGGACCCGTTCG
>JAPOSK010000451.1 GCA_026709725.1 Paracoccaceae bacterium
TTTTGCGCTCAAAACATAGACTACCGATGTTTTTTTCTTATGTGATTGCATAAAATAATACTTTCCGCAACTATGCTATTTGTACAATGACATGCACGAGCGGAAGGCAGAGGGCTCAAGCGAAAGATTTAGAAGAATATCCAATAGATATGCCCCCCCAAACAATACTGAAAAAATTTAGCAAGCAATGTGATGATATAGCCCTAAGACTTAAGAGTAATACTTTACAACTTTGCGCGCTCAATGCTACGCGCAATACGCTTCTTCCGAAACTGATAAACGGTGAGGCACGGCTAAAACAGCAGCTTTAATGTCGGATAAGGAAATACTAAAAAATAAGATGTAAATTTACCTTATCAAAGTATCGTTTACTCTATAATGTGTTTTTTGCCTGTTGCTTTTAGCACTAGATACAATTTCAATACTTGATCGGAAGTTTTTAATATATGGAACAATGAATACTCAAGAAAGAGCTAGAGCCCGAGAACGCTTTGAGAACAAAATAGCCAAAACTGAAGGAAAATCTTTTGAGGATCTATTCGCTCGTATTATGTATTATGCAGAGCCGGATTTTCAACGGATAAAACCATGGGGCAGTATTGGTGATCGCAAAAATGATGGTTATATCCCGTCAAAAGGAATATATTTTCAGGTCTATGCTCCAGAAGATATACATAAATCTCCCGCTAATGCCGTTAAAAAGCTGGAATCCGATTTTTCCGGTCTTTTAGAAAAATGGGAAGGAGTCAAATAATACTATTTTGTTATTAACGATAAATATCGTGGCGTGCCGCCGCAGCTTTCACAAGCCATAGAGAAAATTACCGCTGATCATGGGATAAAAGCAGGAGTTTTGGGTGTTAATAAATTGGAGGATTTAGTTTTTTCCTTAAATGATGACCAGATATTAACTATTACCGGCTTGTTCCCTAATCCTGAAGAAATGCAATTAGACTATCCTGTTTTACACAAAGTTATGGCACACCTGATGAAAATAGATATTAGCGATGTTCAGGATGGTGACATTAAATACCCGGATTGGGGTGAGAAGATCAAATTTAATGGTTTGTCGAGGACAATGAAAATATACTTGGAGCAAGGTTTTTTACATGTTCACGAACTAGATAAATATCTTGACAACAATAGTAATTTTTTTGCCGAGGATGTAAAGGATCGAGTCAGGAAGATTTATATTGATAAAGCGAAAGAGTTTTCGGGAGATGACTTATTTATGAAAATATTAAATACCATAAGCCATAAGCCGGAACCACTATTCCAATTGACAGCGATTATAATAATGGCTAAGTATTTTGAAATTTGTGATATTTTTGAGGAACCCAAATGATATTACCCACGAAAAATATTAATTTTTCCAAATCCTTGTTAGGGTTCGGTTCCTATATATTGTCATTGCTTGATAGTTCTCAAAGCATTGATGATTTATGGCAGCAATATCGCAAGGACTATAAGAAAAAGAAATATCCCGGGAAACACACCTTTGATAATTTGATTATGACGCTAATCTTTTTGTATGTTGCAGGTTGTATTCTTGAACAGGACGGGCTGATAAAAAGATGCGTTTAATTTCAATATCGGCAAACCAAGATAGCTTCAAAAAGATAGCTTTCAATTCGTCGGGTGCTAGCTTTATTATTGCCGAACAGAAAGACCCCACACAAAGTGATAAGAAGAAAACCTATAATGGTGTCGGTAAATCTCTTTTAGTCGCGTTGATTGATTTTTGCCTGGGTGCCAAAGTGGATAGTAAAATCACAAAAGCATTGATTTTGTGTGATGCTTTGCAAGATTGGAAGTTTACCTTGAAGTTAAGTATAAAGGGTAAGCCTTACATTATTACAAGATCAGTTGATAATCATAAATCAATAGAGATGAACGATGAAACTTTGACACTAAAAGAGTTTCACCAACAAATGCAAGAGCTATGTTTTGATATAGAGGAAGGTTTGAAGTTTTTGACTTTTCGCTCTTTGTTGCCGTTTTTTTTGAGACCGTCAAAAACTTCATATACACAATATGATGAACCCCAAAAATTTGGCAAATCTTATCAAAAACTACTTTATAACGCCTTTTTGTTGGGTTTGGATACCGTTTTAGCCGATAAGAAAATAGTACTAAAAGAACAGTTGACGGCGCGAAGGAAGAGCCTACGAGGCGCAGAAACAGATCCTATTATGAGAGAGTTTTTTGGTCACAATCAAAATGTGAGTGAAGATTACCTATTGCTTCTTACAGATATCGAGGAACAAATTAAAAAATTGGAGGGAGATCTAAAAAGTTATAGGGTTGCCAAAGATTATTATCAGCGTCAGGAAGAAGCGGATCAGTTGAAAAAGTTGATTGATGAAAA
>JAPOSK010000016.1 GCA_026709725.1 Paracoccaceae bacterium
CCCTGCGCGGCATGAACGGAACCCACATCTTCCCCGATGCCTGACAGCAGACCCATCCGGGGGGCTGCCCGGCAGATCGGCCCGGATGCTGCAAGGACTCTCAACACGCACCGGAGTCCCGGAGATGTGATCGCGGCTTTCCCCCGAAGCATCTGGATTGGCCTTGCATCATCACATCTCTGTCTTGCCTGTCGGGATGGGATGCTCGGGCCGCTGACGATCACGGTCTCCGGCATTGAGCGGTTTCCCGTCCCTCTCAACCCCGGTCAGCCTGTTCACGGAAACGATCAGTCTCTCCTTATCGGACCATCCGTCCACATTGACCTCAGCACTGCGTCCCTGTGGCAGCCGGCCCTGTTTCCACCACCCGTTCCCTTCCGAATCCTGGAGTCTCTGCAACAGATCCGCCGGCATCTCCCGCCGGATGTCCACAGGAACGGTCTTGGCGGCTATGCAGCGGAATCACCACAGTTTCCACGACAAAATCACACCGCACATCATGCCCATGCCGCCATTGCGTCGGTCCGATCCTGGCTGGCGGGGGGAATGCAGTCAGACTGCAGTCGGGCGCAGGCCCTGCTTGGGCTTGGGCCGGGGCTGACGCCATCGGGAGATGATCTTCTCGGCGGTATCCTCATCGCGCTTCATGCCATCGGTGCGGGCAATGCCGCCAGACGACTCTGGGGCGGGCTGGCCACAGCGGCACAGTCGCAGACTCACCGGATCTCCTCGGCTCTTCTCGCATCCGCGGCAGAGGGCTGTGCAGGCAAACAGATCCATGGTTTGATCGGGTCGCTGCTTGAAGGCGCAAACCTTCAGACGCACCTTGAGAATCTTGCCGGCATGGGGCACAGCTCAGGCTGGGATACCCTTGCCGGTTTGGTTATGGTTCTTGAGATGTACGCGCTCCGGACCCTGCGTCCGGCGGCATAGGAGGCAGATATGCAAACATCCGCAATGGCTTATGGCGGCATGGTTGCCGCGCCGCATCATCTGGCAAGCCAGGCCGGTCTGCGGGCCCTGAACGATGGAGGCAATGCCATCGAGGCGATGGTTGCCGCCGCCGCAATGATCGCTGTCGCCTATCCCCACATGAATTCCCTTGGTGGTGACAATTTCTGGCTTATCCACCAGCCCGGGGGCACCGTGCGCGCCATCGATGCATGTGGGGCGGCGGCCGGGTTGGCCGGTCAGGATTTTTATGCGCAACACGGCCATTCCCACATTCCCCATCGTGGACCGCTGGCGGCTCTCACAGTTGCCGGGGCCGTGTCGGGCTGGGATCTGGCATTGCGATTGTCGCGCTCGCTTGGGGGCACGCTGCCGCTTGACCGTCTTCTTGAAGATGCCATTCATCATGCCGAGCACGGTGTTGCCGTCACGCGGAATCTTGCCAGAGTCCTACTTGAGAAGAATGACGAACTCGCCGGTCTTGACGGATTTGGCTCGGTGTTCATGCCTGATGGGGTGCCATTGTCGGCATCTGGATGTCTGCAGCAGCCGCGGGTCGCGGAAACACTGCGCACTCTTGCCAGAAACGGGCTGGATGATTTCTATCGGGGTGCATTGGCCCGTGCGATTGCAGATGATCTTGTCCGCGTCGGCTCCCCCCTGCGGCGTGATGATCTTGCGCGGCATCACGCCAGGGAGGTGTCTCCCCTTGCGCTCGACCTTGGCGGGCATCGGGTGTTCAACATGCCGCCGCCAACACAGGGGATTGCGTCCCTTCTGCTGCTTGGCATCAACGATCGCCTGAACATCAGGACAGTCGACACGGCTGAATTCATGCATGGCCTGATCGAGGCCACCAAGCAGTCTTTCCTGATACGGGACAGTCTGGTCACGGATCCCCGCTACATGACTGCCGACCCACAGGCGTTGCTCGGCAATGCATCGCTCGATCGCATGGCCGCAGCCTGTGACCCGGAACGGGCCGCCCCATGGCCGCATCAACCTGCCGCCGGCGATACAGTCTGGCTCGGGGCTTCTGACAGCTCAGGTCTTACAGTCAGTTTCATCCAGAGCATATACTGGGAATTCGGCAGCGGCGTGATCCTCGATTCAACGGGCATTCAATGGCAGAATCGCGGCAGCAGTTTCTCGCTCGAGCCGACGCATCACAATGCACTTGCCCCCGGACGCAAACCCTTTCACACGATTCAGCCGCCGCTCGCGCATCTTGCCGACGGTCGGATCATGGCCTATGGCACCATGGGTGGCGATGGCCAGCCGCAAACGCAGGCCATTGTCTTCAACCGCCATGTCGGGCATGGTCAGGATCTCCAGAAGTCCATCTCTGCACCCCGCTGGCTGCTCGGACGGACATGGGGCGATGCGACAGCATCGCTCCGTATCGAGGCAC
>JAPOSK010000514.1 GCA_026709725.1 Paracoccaceae bacterium
GTCTTGTAAATAACCAGATATTTACTTAATGGCTTCAACTGCTCGCACAGATGTGCAATCATCTGGCCCGGTCTGTTATCGCACCGGTGTTATCAAAAGCGACCTGAGGTGATTTCCTGTGGAACGGTTTTCTTTTGTGGAATGCTTGGGGAAATGGGAATATTGCAATCACAAACCCGGATATGGAGATCACTATGGATCCTGCCACAAAGAATAAGCTCGGCCGCGTTGATCTTGATGTCACCGCGTTCAGTTTCGGCACAGCCCCTATTGGCAATATCTTCCGCGAAATTGATGAGGGAACATCCAATGCCATGATCGAGACCGCATGGGATGCCGGCATCCGGTTTTATGATACAGCACCGATGTATGGACATGGTCTGGCCGAATTGCGGACCGGTCATGCGCTGCGGTGGAAGGAGCGTGATGATCTTGTTCTTTCCTCAAAAGTCGGACGGGTTCTGAGGCCGGCCCGCAAGGCTGACATCGACTACGCCCCGTGGACCAATGCCGGACGCTTCACGATGCATTTTGACTATACCTATGACGGGACCATGCGTGCGTTCGAGGACAGCCTGCAGAGACTCGGTCTGGAACGGATGGATATCTGCTTCATCCATGACATTGATGTCTTCACACGTGGTGATGAGCAGGCCGAGGTGTTCAAGCAGGCCATGGATGGCAGTTGGAGGGCGCTCTCCGCGTTGCGCGATCAGGGGGTTGTCAAGGCCATTGGTGTCGGTGTCAATGAGTGGGAGGTCTGCCAGGCGGCACTCGAACAGCGGGACTTTGACTGTTTCCTGCTCGCAGGCCGCTACACGCTCCTCGAACAGGAGTCACTCGATACGTTCCTGCCCCTCTGCGAGAAGCGCGTGGCCGCTGTTGTGGTTGGCGGTGGATTCAACTCCGGCATTCTGGCGACCGGAGCCCGCGAGGGAGCCAAATACAATTACGCGCCCGCCTCCGATTCCATCCTGCAGCGCGTGGCCAGAATTGAAGAGGTCTGTGCCAACCACACCGTTCCCCTTCCGGCAGCTGCCCTGCAGTTTGTGCTCGCTCATCCGGCTGTTCCCAGCTTCATTGCCGGTACCCGGACTGTTGAACAGCTGAAAAGAAATCTTGCCTGGTTCAGCCATCCGATTCCTGCAGATTTCTGGACCGAACTCAAGAGCCAGGATCTCCTGCGTGCGGATGCCCCGGTCCCGCAATAGGAAACGGTCTCCGGCGCAACGGCGACCTTCTCTTCCGATCACGCAATTCCCGTTTGTCGGGGCCACCTCGCCCATCTTTCCAAAGGCGATCAGACACTGTTCGGCTTCCCGTTCGGCACTCCCGACCTGAAAGGCGGTTCAGGACATCGCAAGCCGCCCGGTGCGCTCGTCCGGGCGGGCCCGCATGATCCCGGGCTCCGGCCGCACTCGGGAGCGACCGGAGAGCGTCTGCTTCAACCTGAGGGGCTGAGTGCCCGCCCGCATTGCCGGTTGCGTGAGCTGCGGGGTCACGGGTGAACCGCAGCACGCTGCCCTGATTGTCCCGCAACCGCAGGACCGGGTTGAGACCCCGTCGTCAATCAGGCCGGCCCCGGCCCCTTGCGCACTGGTGAAGGCACGCTGGTGGCGTGTGCGGACAATGCCGTCGGCGGCTGCGAGGGGCCGGATCATCCCCAAAGAGTGGGACCGTCAGGGAGTGAGACAGTGCCAGCCCGTCATGTGATGATGACGGGCTTCCTGACGATGCCGGTCAGGGCTTTCCATTCCGCCCGGGGACAGCAGATCCCGCACCAGGACCGGGGCGAGTCCTTCGCCGCACCCGCGTGCGGTCACGGACCCCTTCAGGGATGGGACGGGCGGGGCCGGTGTCAGGGCAGATCGGATCTGTTCGTGTCTTTCATGGCACGACATGGACATCTCCGGATCCTGACTCCCAAAACAGGGGTCGCAGTTTCCGGGGATGATCAGGGATCGGGGAATCGGCACGACTGTTGCGGAAGATGGGAGAGGGGTGCGATCCTCGTATGGCTGACCCGGAAATCTGCAAAGGCCTGATCATACACGGACTGCCAGAATCGCATTGCGCCCCAATCAGCGATCCGGCGAAAAATCGGCCCCCTTTCCCGAATGTTTCGCGGCAGCACCGATCCATGCCGCCCCCGGGCCCGTGCCAAAGGGCTCCGCCTGGCACGGGCGGCCTGATTCGACCGAATCAGGCCAGGAGCCAGGGTGTGTCGGGAGATGTCAGGAAAAGTCAGCCATGGGAGAATCACTCCCTAGCCCTCCCATGTATCCGTAAAAAGGTCTGGACAACCTGATTCCCGCATGCCATGCGACCTGCATCACCCAGTCACGGAGACAGGTCCC
>JAPOSK010000385.1 GCA_026709725.1 Paracoccaceae bacterium
GATCTGCCTGTAATCTAGTCACCGTGACGGGGATGTGCAAATGTCAGGATCCTGCTGCGCTTGATGGAAATGTGTGGTTGTGAAGCCTTCAATTGTCAAAGCCATCCACATGGCTATAGTGATCTGTTGAAAAATCATGGTTGTTAACGATAGCGGAAAGGACCTGTGACAGTTCTGGCACACTTGGACTTTCAAGCGGATTTCGTCCAGAATCAGGGAGGACCGGGACGGTTCTCTGCGCTGGTTCTGAATGCAGACTATCGCCCGCTTTCCTATTTTCCGCTCTCGTTGTGGTCGTGGCAGGATGCCATTCGGGCAACATTTCTTGATCGGGTCGGAGTTGTTGAGGAATATGACAGCATTGCCCGTTCACCGTCCGTAGAGTTCAAGCGACCGTCCGTGGTCGTTCTGAAGCGTTACATCAAACCGATCCGCCGCGCCGCATTCACGCGATTCAATCTTTTTCTCCGGGATGAATTCACCTGCCAGTATTGTGGCAGAAACAGTGAGTTGACCTTCGACCATGTCATTCCCAAATCGCGCGGTGGCTTGACCGAATGGACCAATGTTGTTGCCGCCTGCACACATTGTAACCTGAAAAAGGGGTCAGCCCTTCCTGATGAATGCGGGATATCATTGCGACGGATTCCCATGCAGCCGACATCGGAGGAGCTGCTGAATGTCGGCCGAAAATTTCCGCCCAACCACCTGCATGAAAGCTGGCTGGATTTTCTCTACTGGGATGTCGAGTTGAAGACATAAACGGATTCCATCATGACCTTGCGGGCAAGGCCATTCTGAGCCACATACCAGCGAGGAGAAGAGACAAAAGCCCGTTCCATGCAGCCATTGAGAGGCCAAGGAATGACCACGCGACCTCGTCGCATCGGGCACTGCGTGTCGGTGCATTCATATCCAGCAGTTCAGCGCCCGTCAGCCCTGTCAGAGAACCGCCCTGGCAGGCCGCGAGGCCTTCCCAGTAACCCTGTTCCACCCCAGCGTGAAATCCCGCAATCGCAGCACTGCCCAACATTGCCAGTCCACCCATGATGGCGATGAGGCGTGTTGGACGAAAATAATAAATTGCGGCAAGCGCGATTGCGATCACATGGGCCCAGCGCTGCCAGACACAGAGCGTGCAGGGAAACAGGCCACCGAGATGTTCAAAGCCGAGAGCGGTTGCCAGTATGGCACCCGACCCGATGGTGACACAATAACAGGGCCGGCGAGGGGCCATCGGTGCTCCCGAACGAGACGTTTCCATGTCAGAATCCAATGCAGCCTGCGCCTGATATGCGATCATCGGTTCTCTATCATGTCCGGGGCGGCCATACCAATGACGGAAAACCGTTCATGCAGGAGTCGGGGCATGATCCGGCCTGGCGGCATTCGCAGCTGTTCAGTGCCGGGGGCATGGTTTTTTTGGGTTTGTCCGGCCATGATGAGCGGTCAGGATGGCGGCGGCTCCGCTGGCAACGCAATCGTGATGAATCGCGGGATAAGAGCATCTTTCATTCGGAAGGATGTGAAGTCCGGATCAGGCAGGCGACAAGGCGCATCTGAACGAAAAATCCATCCGGTCGGACTGAATGGCGGCATGCTTCAGCCCGGATCTCACCGTTCAACCTGCCACTTGAACTGCTGCTGGCCCCGAGAGATTTGCACCTGGAATTCCAAATACGCGTGCAGCAGCCCGGTTGGTATTGCGGGCAGGGCAGGGCAGTCCGGGGACCCTGGCATGGAACCATGACGGGGTGTCTGGAAATGCAATTGCATGATGATCAGGACCATGTTAGCATTTTAACGATCACTAGTGAATGCGCACGACGGGAGATAACACCTTGACCTCAATTGATGCTGAGGCATTCGTCGTGTTTGACCGCGTTCAGAAGTCTTACGATGGTGAGACGCTTGTGGTCCGGGACCTTAACCTCCAGATTGCCAAAGGTGAGTTTCTGACCATGCTCGGACCCTCTGGATCGGGCAAGACAACCTGCTTGATGATGCTGGCAGGATTCGAGACTGCAACACATGGCGAGATCAGACTTGATGGATGTTCAATCAACAATATCCCGCCGCATAAACGCGGTATTGGAGTGGTTTTCCAGAACTACGCACTCTTTCCCCATATGACGGTCTCTGAAAATCTGGCATTTCCCCTGGAGGTCCGCAAGATCGACAAGGCGGAGCGGGAAGAAAAAGTTATCCGTGCCCTGGACATGGTGCAGATGGGGGAGTTCGGCAATCGCCGACCTTCGCAGCTTTCCGGTGGTCAGCAGCAGCGGATCGCTCTTGCCCGCGCTCTGGTCTTTGAACCCGAACTTGTCCTGATGGACGAGCCGCTTGGTGCG
>JAPOSK010000417.1 GCA_026709725.1 Paracoccaceae bacterium
CTCCAGCCCGAGGGCGCCCTGGCGCGGGCGGGAGGCGCAACCATGATTACCTCTCTCCGGCTGATCGACTTCAAGAACTTCGCCGACGAGACCCTGTGCGCCGGTCCCTTCACCCTCATCGTCGGCGCTAACGCCAGCGGCAAGAGCAACATCCGCGATGCCTTCCGCTTCCTGCATGGCATCGGCCGCGAATACCCGCTGGCGGAGATCGTCGGCGGGAGGGACGGTGCTGGCGGGTCGTCCGAATGGCGCGCGCTGCGCGGCGCAGGCAACGAGATCGTGCGCTTTGGATGCGCGAAGTTCGCCCTGGAAGTTTCGATTAAGCTGGGCTTCCCCATCTACCCGCAGATGGGCGAGCCGCCCGACAGCCCTGAAGAGCCCCAATTGGGGCCGGAAAGGAATGTGGATTTCTTCATTCAGGCGCGCCGCGATACGGCCAGCGGAAGATTTTTGGTTGTCGACGAGAGAGTAATCATCGACTCGCGAACCCTCTATTCCCTGGCGGATATCGACTACCTGCACATCGACTCCGCTAACGCTTTCCTGACCCAGTTTCCATACGTCGTCACGCCCCCGAAGTTTCGGGGCCTTTCGTGGATATACCTCAGGACTCTTCTCGATTGGCTGAGGAATATCCGTTTTCTCGACCTCCAACCCGACAGGATGCGGTTGTCCGGCTTCCCCGGCCGCACCGTGCTGGGCGACGCCGGAGAGAACCTGCCGACCGTTTTGGAGGGCATCTGCGCCGATGCGGAGCGCAAGGAGACCCTGACGGCGTGGCTGCGGGCGTTGACGCCCATGGATGTGCGTGACCTCGGGTTTCGGCGCGACGAACGCAGCCGGGTGGATTTCTTCCTCATCGAGAGCGACGGCAGGGAGGTTTCGGCAGACAGTGCATCGGATGGGACCTTGCGGTTTCTGGGCATTCTAGCGGCGCTGCTCGGCACGGCACCGGCACCGCTCTACGTCTTCGAGGATATCGACCACGGGCTTCACCCGGCGCGGCTTCATCTGCTGGTTGAGTTAATCGAGCGGCAGACGACGGAGCGCGGGATTCAGGTTGTCGCAACAACTCATTCGCCCGGCCTACTTTCCATGATCGAAGAACGGACTTTCAAGGCGGCTTCCGTCGTTTGGCGTGGAGAAGACACGCGGGACGCTGTCATCCGTCCGCTGTCAAGTTTGCCCAATGCCGCCAGACTGCGAACCTCTCAGGGTCTTGGACAACTACTCGCAGGCGGCTGGATGGAGGACGCGCTCTCCTTCACCGAGGGCTACGAAACCGATGGAAACGTCGCCGAATGAGGATCCTCATCGTTCCCGAAGATTTCCGGAAAGATCAATATCTGCTGGAGCCGCTGTTCAAACGGCTTCTCCGACCCATCGGTCGGCACAAGATGAAGATCAGAGTCTGACCGAACCCATTGCTCGGTGGTATCAACGAAGCGCTCAAATCCGACCGCCTCCGGGAAATTGTGAACAAATACGATGGAATGATCGACATTTTCATTCTCTGTGTGGACCGGGACGGTGAGCCAAGCCGTAAACAGCGGCTGGAACAGCTCGAAGCCGAATTCGGAGAAAATCGGGTATTTTTCGCTGAGAACGCATGGGAGGAGATCGAGACTTGGGTACTTGCAGGCCTCGATCTGCCGCCGAGCTGGCGCTGGGCGGAAGTGCGCGCGGAAAAGCAAGTCAAGGAACGATATTTTGAGCCGCTGGTCTTACAACGGTGTGTCTCCACCCGCCCTGGCCGCGGACGCGAGGCGCTGGGCGAGGAAGCGTCTCGCCGCATCGCCGTAATCCGCAGGAAATGCCCCGAAGACTTCGACGCACTGGCCCAACGCCTCGAAGCTGCAATCTGAACCCGTTGAGAGAGGCCGACATGCCGCAGACCCTTCCATGGACGCCCTGGCACAAGGTCGTGACGTTGCGCGAGGATGTGCGCACGGGCGAACTCTCGCTCGCCGATTTCGCCGCCGACCTCCACGATGCGGTGATGCAAAAGGGCGCGCGCCCGGTCTATGAGGATCCAGCCCGGTTCTTTGCGCTCACCTATCCGACCTTCCCGCTGCGCGAACTCGCACGCGATGTAGCGCTTCGCTTGGCTGGAAAGAACACAAAGGCCATCCGCCAACTGGAATTGACCTATGGTGGGGGCAAAACCCATACGCTGGTGACGCTGCGCCACCTCGCTCACGACCCGGATGCGTTGCCAGGCCTGCCTGCGGTGGCGCAATTCCGGTCTCATATCGGCACGCCACTACCGAAGGCACGCGTCGCGGCGCTCTGTTTCGACAAGCTCGATGTCGAGAAGGGCATGGAGGCGCGTGGCCCAGTGGGTGAACTC
>JAPOSK010000373.1 GCA_026709725.1 Paracoccaceae bacterium
GTACGTGTCATTCTCAACCTTCATTTGAAGTCATTGGGTGTCCATGGCCATTGTGATCACGAGATGCAATCCGTGTCCTGCCTGCCAGGAGAAGATGGTGCCATGTGCCTCAGAAATCCCATGAAAGTCTTTCAGGAAAACATCAAGCGGCTATCCATGGCTTGATGTTGCACGGAGCTGTAATGTGCCACGATGGCCTTCAAACATATTTCCGATGATTCTGCGTGTTGCACTTCCACGCAGCCCAACCGGTCCACCACAAGGCTCCTGACTGTTCTGTGCCGGGAATGAAGAACACTCCACACCCATCTGCGGGCTTTCCGAATCAAGGAAAGCACAGTGCATTGAAAAACGAGATGTGGTTCAGGGTCCAGCATATCGAGAATTCAATACCAACAGGGAGCAAATCCCGCATGGCGCATGGCTGACCTTTGGATATTTCCTTCAGAACTCCAATTCCTGGAGCAGTCCAGGCGAATCAGGCCATCTGTGCCGGATATGACCGTCTGTCATTGGTCGAATGACCCGGACCCGTCGGCCCCGGACAATTCCCAGGCGATCAGGGTCTGAGGAATGCACCGAAGACAAGAATACCTTGTCCCAGCCTACCCCATATGGAAGAGATCAGGGGGTTGTGGGGCAGGACGTCATTGCAGGCGCTGATGCCTGTCCAGGCCGGTTCATCGAAAATGCAATGAGCCGATAAACAAACCGTGGGGCGTGTTGCTGTCAGCATTCCCTTGTCGGAACGCGAACCGGTTAATGGTCAGCCGGGAGCGTTTCGATCACGTCACCCTTGCGCTGGAGCACAATCACACCCTGCTCCCGGGCCGCCGCCTTCAGCGCGTCATCGATATGAAAGGTGGCCAGTGCAAAATGCTGCCGATGGTCGCCATATTCAGGGAACAGGCGCTGGAAGTCGGGCTTCTTCCTGTTCAGCAGGCGCTCCAGATCCTTCTCATGCGCCTTGTATTTCACCTCCAGGACGAACACATCCCGGCTATTGATCAGGAGCAGGTCAAACTCGTCCTCAAGGCCAGCATGGCTCCGCGTTCTTTTTTCGATGACATCGAAACGGATCCCGACCAGCACCGGATTCGCCTTGAGGCTGTCATGGTAGAATTCCTCGGCTGCTGCACCCTGGCTGTTACCGCCGCCGCCATACATCTCCTCCAGCCGGGTCAGTTTGGCGTCGATCTTTGCCTGCCGGACGCCGGCCTCCTTATGCCGGGCATCAGCCTCCCTCTGCCGGACTTCGGCCTTTGCCTGTTGAATGGCGATTTTCTCCAGAATGGCATCAATGCGGGCATGCGCACCGTTTCGGTCAGCAGGTTGCCCCCTCTGTTCCTCGTCAGTCATGGCGTATCCCTCTCAGTGACAGGGCGGGGCGGCGCAGTGGCTGATCATACCCTGTCAGCCCATCGTTGCATAGACTTCAGTTCGGGCACGGTGTGAAGAACGCATCACTGATTTTTCCTGAAGGCGACCGAACCCGTGCAGGGCGACCTGCAATGGCTTCTGCAGATTACTGGGACTGCCCCCTGTCATCGAAGAAATGGGTTTTTTCCGGCGGGAAATCAAGGCCAACATCGGTGTCCGGACGAATGGTTGAATCGCCGTCGGTGCGGACAGTGATCTGGCCAAGCGGACCCCCATCGATGATGACATAGGTGTCGGCACCCAGATACTCAATGACATCAACCTTGCCGTCGCATTGTCCCTCGCCGGGAGCGACAAGACTGATGTGTTCGGGGCGGACACCGAGGCAGGTTGCCTTTCCGGTGACGGGGAAAGGTCCTGTGCGTCCGGCTTCGAGGCTGTACGTGTTGCCATCAGTCCGGCAGTCGATGATGTTCATCTTTGGACTGCCGATAAACTGGGCAACAAACAGGTTGCCGGGCTTGTCATAAAGGGAGCGCGGTGACCCGGCCTGGGCAATGTTGCCCCCGTCAAGTACAACAATCCGGTCAGCCAGTGTCATGGCCTCAACCTGGTCATGGGTAACATAGATCATCGTGAGGGCAAGTGACTGGTGCAGTTTGGCGATCTCGTAACGCATTTCAACGCGCAGGGCTGCATCAAGGTTGGAGAGCGGTTCATCAAACAGAAAGGCTGTCGGGTTGCGGACAATTGAGCGGCCGATGGCCACCCGCTGACGCTGGCCACCCGAAAGTTCCTTGGGCCGTCTGTGAAGAAAATCGGTCAGTTTGAGGATGCGGGCGGCTTCAGCAACCCGTTCATCAATCTGGGCCTTGTCGGTTCCGGCAACCTTGAGTGAAAACCCCATATTGTCACCGACGGTCATATGCGGGTAGAGTGCGTATGACTGGAAGACCATCGTCAGG
>JAPOSK010000189.1 GCA_026709725.1 Paracoccaceae bacterium
CCATCACCGGCAGGTGTCCCCGAATTGGGGTGAAGTCAAGATCACGGAACTGAAAACTCATCTGGCTTGCCATCGGCCCGGCCTGAGGAATTTTGAAAAGTCCGTTAAAGTCCGAAACGCGCCCACCGATTATCGCAGTGGCCAGCCAGCGCCGCGTATTGTCGAAGACGCCCTCGGGCCAGAGGGCGATCATCTTCTCGACCATCAGCGCATCGACATGAACACTCACCTCGTCCGCCTGATCCCCGTTGGCCTCATACGTGACCCGCCCTCCGGTTGCCGCACTGGCAAATTCAAATTCCATGAAATGATTCCGCTTCGCACCGGCATCAAGGGCAAATGTCAGGCTCCCTTCGACAGGCTGAAGCAATTCATGATGAAACCGGTCCGTTCGCAACTGCACAGTTTCAATATGCGCACTCCCGCTGAGGCCCTGCAAAACACCGGAATCGGAAAAATCAATGAGCATTGTTCCGCTCCCGGCGAGTTCTGCCTCGGGCACAACCAGAGACAGATTCTCAAGTTCAATGACACCGCTCTGCCATTGATAAACGCCTTCCAGAACAAGTGATGCATCCGCCGAAGAGCCGGAATTCACAGAGCCGGATCTGGACAGTCCATTGCCTGAAGACCCGGCGGGTGCCCATGAGTCTCCGGCCCCTTCAAAGACAAAGGCGATCCCCGTCAACCGTGAATTGTGATCCCAGACCGGCGAAAGCCTGGTGCTGAATTGCACATCGGGAATCACAGCCGGTCGATTGAGGAATGGAGCAAGCGCGGCTGTATCGGACATCATCATGACCACAATCTCGGGATGGCGATCAGTACCATCAATTGTGAATGTTCCCTCAATATCTCCGATTCGGGATGCATCATGCTTCACCTCACCGCGCAACACGCCCTGCCAGCCGGCTGATGAACCGCTGACGGTGAAACTGCCGTCAAGGACCAGTGCTTTCGCCGCATGGGGCAGGTAAAACTCACTGGAAAAACGCTCTATCGTGAGACGGTCAAGTCTGCCCTTGATCTGGTCCAGCCAGCGAACTGCAGGCCGTACATCCAAGACGGCTTCACCAGGATTCCATCTCCCGTTGCTGACCTGACCGGCTCCATTGCCGGACTGATCAGTCGTCGTCTGCTGCCAGTCAAGATGTCCGATGGCGATGGACTCGATGGCAAACGTGCCCCTGAGGAGATCTAGGATGCGGATCGCCAACACCGTCTCCTCCAGCGTGACATCCATTGCCGTCTTCTGCTCACGGATGATGACACGGTCAACCCCGACCGCCAACGTATCAGGGCTTTGACCCAGGGTTAAACTGAACCCCTCGGACGCCATGACATCGACAGGAAGGTGGTCACTGATTGCCGCCTCAATCCTGTCCGATGCCCATTCCGGCAACGGCAGGGCAATGAGGTATGCCAGTGCCATTCCAGCCAGAAACACGCACGCTGCGACCCCGATCAGGACGGACGGGAATGTGTTCCTTAATGGTCTCCACATTCCGTTTTCCCTCCGCTTCTCATGACACCTTCAGCATGATTCGTGACCGGATCATGCTCCCGTTCCGCTGGCCCGGTACATAACAATCATCACTTTTGCGGCAGTATAATTGCATTCCGGCTGACAGTGAAACCATCCGCCGGTGCACAATGCACCGGCCTTGCAGCTATCAACAACACGCACCTGACCCCATCCCGACCTCATGCCATACCGTTTCGGCATGCAACAGAGATCAGCATAATGGGGAACGGTATGGCATGAGGTCGGGATGGGGTCAGGTGCGTGGGATTGATGGGTCTGGGAGGGTCCCGGTATCATTGGTTCTTGAGTATTCAGTCAGGTATCGGGAAAATGTGAGCGGGTGATCCGGCGGACATACCAGTGTTTGCAAATTCGATCAGTCCGCCTCAGCCGCGCAACCCATGAATGTCGCTCTGCGTCGCCGTCTCCGTGTCATGAAGTCTCACGTTAGCGCGCAGCCCCCGGAATGATGACAAACGGGTGAACCTGTGCCGGGAATTGATCATGTCAGAGACTGCACACAATATTTCACCGATCCGTCGTTTCAGGGGCAGGGTGTGATCCCCGTATGGCTGACTCGGAAATCTGCATGTCCCTGATAACAGGTGATCCGCCAAAATCGCACCGGGCCAGCATCACACCGGGCCCCGATCAGCGATTCAGCGATGCATCAGTCCCGTTTCCCGAATGTTTCGCGGCAGCACCGATCCATGCCGCCTCCCGCCCTATCAACGCAACACACCCAACCCCGCATCATCCCCCTGCATCCCGATCCTCTCCCCCATCCTGATCGCCGGCACACGCCCCCGAGGGTCCGAA
>JAPOSK010000409.1 GCA_026709725.1 Paracoccaceae bacterium
CCTGGTGTCACGATGAGGGGCAGTGTCCGGGGGCGGGAAGTGCAAGATTGCCCGTTCACCCCATACGCCACTTGATTGAGCAGCCCATGGACGGAATCTGCCCTTCTTCAGGACATGTTCCGGTGCGGGCAATATCCTGCATGGCCATGAAGAGGTCGCGTTTTGTGTCATGACCGGCTGAAGCCTTCCCGGCGCCATCAAGGCGACCGCGATAACGCAGCTCTCCTTCGGCATTGAACCCGAAGATGTCCGGCGTGCAGACGGCCCGATAGGCGCGGGCGACATCCTGACTTTCATCGTGGAGATAGGGGAAGGCAAAATTGTGCGCCGCGGCAAATTCCCGCATTTTTGGAAACGAGTCAGCCGGATAATTGATGGCGTCATTGGAGCAGATTGCTGCGACTCCAACCCCGATGCCGTCAAGCTGCACAGCTTCATTGACAAGCCGGTCAATCACGCCGATGACATAGGGGCAGTGATTGCAGATAAAATAGAGAACCGTGCCCCTGGGACCCTTGATATCGCTGAGCGAATAGACGCCCCCGTCGGTCGCGGGAAGAGAAAAATCCTCTGCCTTCCAGCCGAATTCACGTTCATCTGCGCTTGTCAGTGCCATGGTGTATCCTCGTGTCAACTGCTTCGGCCCCCTTGCACGCGCCACCGGTCGCAGCAAGGGCGGCTTCATGCAATGCGGAAATATTGCTGTGATAATCATCAGGAGTCAAGGTTGAGTTCCGTGCTCCGAAGACTGCCGTGCCCGCGACGAGGATCTCGGCGCCGGCCCTGGCGGCAAGGGGGGCGGTTTCGGGGGTGATGCCGCCATCCACTTCGATTGTGATGGCGCGTGCGCCGGTTCGTTCCCAGATCTCGCCGATTGTATCAAGCACGTGATGGAGGAAGGTCTGCCCGCCAAACCCCGGTTCCACGGTCATGACGCAGATGAGATCAATGGCATCAAGGTATTCGGAAAGGGCTGCAGCGGGTGTATCCGGATTGATGGCAAGACCCGTCCTGATGCCTGCATCCCGTATCCGTGCACAGAGTCCGGGCAGCACTGAACCGAGTTCAACATGAATGGTCAGCACATCAGCGCCCGCCTCGGCAAAGGCGGGGATGAGCGGTTCAATGTTGTCCGCCATGAGGTGGATGTCCATGGTCCCCTGGATATGCGGACGCAGGGCGGCGCAGACATCCGGCCCGATCGTCAGGTTCGGGACGAAGTGACCATCCATGACATCGACATGAATCCAATTCGCACCGGCAGATTCAACCGCCCTGCATTCAGCACCGAGTCTGGCAAAATCAGCACTGAGGATCGATGGCGCGATTGTGATCATGGCTGTCGTTCAGAAGATGCGGTCAGGTGCCCTGTCGACCTCTGATCAGATCATCAACCACCGCCGGGTCAGCAAGGGTTGATGAGTCCCCCAGGGAACCAAAATCATTCTCCGCTATTTTACGAAGGATTCGACGCCTGATCTTGCCTGAACGGGTCTTGGGCAGACCCGGAGCCCATTGGATGATGTCCGGTTTGGCGATCGGACCAATCTCATGGCGGACCCATTGCATCAGTTCCTGTCGCAATTCGTCGGTGTAGTCATGACCCGATGCCAGCGTGACATAGGCATAGATGCCCTGACCCTTGATATCGTGGGGGTAGCCCACGACAGCGGACTCGGCAACAGCGGCATGGGCCACGAGCGCCGATTCGATTTCGGCGGTTCCCATCCGGTGTCCCGAAACATTCAGGACATCATCCACCCGACCCGTGATCCAGTAATAGCCGTCACTGTCCCGGCGACACCCGTCACCGGTGAAATAATACCCCTGATACTGCTGGAAGTAGGTTTCGATGAACCGTTGATGGTCGCCATAAATCGTTCGCATCTGACCGGGCCAGCTGTTCTCGATGCAGAGAACACCCTCGGCCACAGTCCCGGTTTGCTTTGCCCCGGAAGCGGGATCAAGGATCGCGGGCAGAACGCCGAAGAAGGGCAGGGTTGCCGAGCCGGGTTTGGTTGGAACCGCACCCGGTATGGATGTGATCAGATGACCGCCGGTTTCCGTCTGCCAGAAGGTGTCAACGATCGGGCACCGCCCGCCGCCAACAACCTCGTCATACCAGCGCCAGGCTTCCGGATTGATCGGCTCACCGACTGTGCCGAGGACTCTGAGACTGGAAAGATCGCACTGCCTGACCCATGATTCTCCAAGACCCATGAGGGCCCGAATGGCTGTCGGTGCCGTGTAGAACTGGTTGACCCCGTATTTTTCACACACCTGCCAGAAACGGGAGGCATCAGGATAGGTCGGGACGCCTTCGAACATGACAGTCGTTGCCC
>JAPOSK010000029.1:0-2050 GCA_026709725.1 Paracoccaceae bacterium
GCAAGACAACACAACTGTCGTGCTCTATCGCCACAAACCGGGCGCGAGTTCCGCGGGGCTCAAGGCCAGCCAGTGGTCCATGATGGAAAAGGCCCACGCGAAACGCAGCGACACGCGCCTGATTTGGGTGCTGGCTGGGGTCATCGCGGCATTAGTGGCAATGGCGTGGGTCGTGTCGATGTCGGGCGAAGAGCCAGCAGAGCCGCCGCCTGAGGCTCAGGCGGAGCCTGACCCCGCCGGGGCCGCACCGCGAGAAGTTAGGCCTGTGGAGGGCGCCGTTCGCGATGGAGCTATCAGCAGCGAAGGCGAAGAGGGCGAGCGCGCAATCCAGGTGCCCGACCAGCCCGAGGACGTCGCGCCAGACGATGAAACAGACCGGGCCCAAGAAGGCAATGCAGAAGGAGAAAGCGGGCCCGGCGGCGCTGACACACCCGAACGAACGCGGCCCGAGGGCGATGCAAACGGCCTTACCCCAGGAACAGTCCCCGATGGCCATGCTGCCCCTTCCGGCAACGAGGAGGCGGTTCCTGAAGATGCGGAGAAAGGTGAGCGAGGCACAGGTTCGGAACAGGGCGGACTGACGCGACCAGAAGGCGCGCAAGGCCTGCGCAGGGTTTGATCCGTTGACTGATGATTGCCTTCCCAATGGCACCCAGATCGCGGGGCACGTCGTGAGCGGCATGTTGGGTCAGGGTGGCTTTGGCATCACCTACAAGACCATCAGCAGGGAAGCCAGAACCCTCGCCGCGCTTAAGGAATACTTCCCTGCCGACGACGCGGTCCGTGGCCCAGGCCTTGCGGTCTCACCAAAGAAGGGACGTCGGGACCGGTTCGACATGGGCTACAAGGCGTTCCTTAAGGAAGCCCAGACACTCCACATGCTTACAGAAAGGATGAAACGCGCCAATTCCGGGCGGGCCCAAGGGTTGGTGCAGATCATTGGCGCCTTTGAAAAGCACGGCACGGTCTATTGCCTGATGGAGTTCATCGATGGCCAGTCGCTCGACAATCATCTCGCATACTTCTTTCAACGCCGACCCCATGTGCCACCGGATGCTGTTCTGGAGCTCGCGCGCGCGATGCTCGAAGCGCTGGCCATGGTGCATCGCGAAGAGGTGCTGCACCGCGACGTCAAGCCAAGCAACATTATGATACGCCGGGACGGTCAGCCAGTTCTGATCGACTTTGGTGCCGCCCGCCCCATGGGGCGCACCAGCGAACTGGCCTCGATGTACTCACGCCGCTACGCCGCGCTCGAACAATTCCCCGCCCAGCGAACAGGGCATAGCAACGCGCTCGGCGACGGTCCCTGGACGGATATCTTCGCGCTCTCGGTCGTGCTGTATGAGCTTGTCTCCCAGAGTCTGCCCACCAACGCCAAAGGCCGCTGGGACGCGTTGCGCAAGGCCGGACAGGACCCCTATGTCCCTGTACGCGACAACATTCTGCGCAACCGAATCATCGCCAGCTATCCCGGCCCGCTCCTTGATGCGATCGACATCGGCTGCAAGCTCTTTGCCGAAGACCGTCCGCGCAGCGTCGAGGAGATGTCGCGACACTTTGAGGGTCTCATCGAGCCCATTGATCCCGCACCCGGCCCGTCACGCGAAACGGTCTCGTGGAGCAGAACCCCGGAGCATTCATCGCCGAAGCCCAGCCCAGCTACTGAAAAGCGCCCGTCCCCGAAGCACAGGTCCCAAAGCCCACACCAAGGCTTGCAGTTCATCCTCGCATTGATATTCGCACTCGCCGCTGGCGGTGTTCTTTACGGATACTTGACGCAATGAAGAGATTGGTATCCGCTGCTGTCATGATCTGCCAGCTTGCGTGGACCCCAGAGGTCTGGGCGCAGGATTTCCGCGATGTCGGCGAACGTTTAGACCCCATGGTCGGACGGGTGATCTCGCAGTCTAATGACGGCTGGGGAACTGGTTCTGGCTTCGTCCTGAACGTCGACATGGTTGGCTAACACTAGCAGGCCGGCCATGTGCTCGTGCAATGCATTAAAAATGTAACAAAATATAGGGATAGCGGAACACCAAAAAGTAGG
>JAPOSK010000029.1:2060-2342 GCA_026709725.1 Paracoccaceae bacterium
CGCAGCACCATGCTCTTTGTCACCAACCTGCATGTCATTGAGGGCACCCAGTCGGTCCACGTGGGTTTCTTGGCGAACGGGGAACCCCACCTTTATTCAGGCGAAACGCTCCATGTCTCGCCGGCACGTGACTTGGCCTTGCTGCGATTGCGGCCTGATGAGGGCGGTAGGCTCCATCTGCGTAGCGGTGGCCTGCAAATTGCAACGGCCGAAGTGCCAAAGGGCGAGGACGTGGCCGAAATCGGCTTTCCAAGTGTCCCGCACATTTCCCCTGCTCCCGCG
>JAPOSK010000593.1 GCA_026709725.1 Paracoccaceae bacterium
CCTGTATGCGGTATCAATGAAACCCCCCGAGCTGTCCGACGCCATCCCGGGGATCCTGACAGACTGCTGTCATGCTGGGGAGCGGGTCTCTCAAGTCTCTGGAGAAACATGCTCAGCGAACCTTGAGTGAGACAAGACCGAGAAGGGCGAGGATCAGGGCGATGATCCAGAAGCGGATGACAATCTGGGGTTCCTGCCAGCCCTGTTTCTCGAAGTGATGGTGCAGCGGTGCCATACGGAAGAAACGCTTCCCTGTCAGGCGGAAATAGAACACCTGGATCATGACGCTGATGGCTGTAACAACAAAGAGCCCGCCAATGATGGCATAGATGATCTCATGTTTGATGAGGACAGCGATCGCCCCGATTGTGCCCCCGAGACCAAGCGAGCCGGTGTCGCCCATGAAGATTGATGCGGGAGGCGCATTGTACCAGAGAAACCCCAGGCCAGCACCGATCAGGCTGGCCGTAATGACGGTCAGCTCTCCTGCCCCGGCAACATAGAGAACACCCAGATAGTTGGCAAAATCAATGCGACCAACCGCGTAGGCGATGACACCGAGCGCACCGCCTGCGATCATGATTGGCACGATTGCAAGTCCATCAAGCCCGTCGGTAAGATTGACGAAATTTGCTGATCCAGCGACCACGAGGGCGGCAAGGGCAATGAACAGAAACCCCAGCGGGAGGTACAGATCCTTCACGAACGGGAAGGTCAGTACACCGGAAAGCTCGGCGGGATGGAGCAGCAACGCAGCCCAGCCAACCAGACCTCCAATCAGCAGACCGACAAGGAGTCGGAGCCTGCCCGGCACACCCCGACTGCTCTTGTGCTTCAGTTTGCTGAGATCATCGATCATGCCCAGGCCGGCGAAAGCCAGCCCCGTCAAGGCAATAACCCACACATAGAGATTATCAAGTCGTGCCCAGATCATCAATGAGACGGTCATGGAAAAAAGGATCAGGATCCCTCCCATCGTGGGCGTGCCCGCCTTGTCGTCGTGATCCGGTCCATCATCGCGGATGGGATTGCCCTGCGGAAAACGCCGCTGCAGGCAGGCGGTCACCGGTGGACCCAGCAGGAACCCGATAAGCAGCGATGTGAGCAGTGCACCGCCGGAACGAACAGTGATATATCGGAGCAGGTTGAGGATTCCGCCACCCTCGGAGAATTCAGCCAGCATGTAGAGCATCAGTTCACTCCTTTCCTGATTGTCGCCATTCGGGTGTCAAGCCATTCGGGTGCCAAGATTTTGGAGCGCAAGTGCAACCTCGGAAGTCCCCGAGGCCCTGGACCCCTTGACGAGAACAATGTCGCCAATGGCAACAATCTGACGAATTCTGCTGATGATATCCTGAGGCTGCTCAGACCAGAGCCCGCGTTTGCTGTAGGGCAATGCGTCATAGAAATGGCGCATCAGCGGCCCGATGCAGTGAACTGTATCCACATGGTCAATGGCGGGATCAGCAGCGAGCTTGACATGAATATCGACCTCGGTGCTGCCGAGCTCCAGCATGTCGCCAAGAATTGCGATGCGGGATCCGGCGCCAGTCATTCCGCCAAGGGCGGCAAGTCCGGCAACCAGGCTGGATGGGTTCGCGTTGTAGGCATCATCCACGAGAACAATGCTGCCATTGTCTGCCTCCGCATCAATAACGATATCAATGTATTGACCACGCCCGTTCAAGGGTCTCCATGACTGGAGATCGAGTGCTGCCAGGATCGGATCGGCCCCTGCCGCTTCGACAGCAGCCAGAACAGCAACCGCGTTGAAGGCATGATGTTCACCGACTGCAGCCAGTTTGAAAAACTGTTCATGATTCGGGGTCCAAAGATTGCCGATGGTGAGCATGTTTGAGATCTGAACTTCGCGCAATCTGTAATCCGCCATCCCTGAACGACCAAATGTAACGATATGATCTGCATGCTCCTCCGCAAGGGAGGCCATGATCGGATAGGTCTCAATATCCCTGTTCAGGATTGCGGTTCCACCGGGCTCAAGGCCCGCAAGCAGCTGTGCCTTCTCGCGGGCAATCCCGGCCAGATCATCAAAGGCAGCCAGATGGGCCGCACCGACAGTCGTAATGAGGCCGATATGAGGCCGGACCAGACGGGCCAGCGGTGCGATCTCTCCGGGCTGGTTCATGCCGATTTCAACGACAAGGTAGTCGGTATCGGATGGCATGCGGGCCAGGGTTAACGGTACGCCCCAGCGGTTGTTGTAGCTCTTTTCGGAAACATGCACCGCGCCCTGACCGTCCAGGGCCAGGCGCAGCATGTCTTTGCAGGATGTTTTGCCTTCGGACCCGGTCTCGGCCAGGACGCGCTGCTGAGTCCGGGCC
>JAPOSK010000622.1 GCA_026709725.1 Paracoccaceae bacterium
CCCATGTCCTGATTGCAAACACACTCTCGGCGAGGGTCCGAACCCCCTGCCAGAGCGTCTCTGGCCCGGGCAGGGGCTGACGCTTCGAGGGATGGAATCTCGCCAGATCGGCCGTCAGGACAACAAACCGCCCCATTGTCATCTCCCTGGCGTCATCGCCCGGGCCGCCGCGGGCGGCACCCGGGACACAGAGCACCGTGATGTCATCCTTGCAGACGAAGTGGCTGGCGTGTTGTTTCTCTGATTATCCCGTCAGAATCCGGCACCATTTTCCCAAACTGGTCCGAGGCCGAATTGCGGAGAATCCGAAACAATCCGGGATGCCGCGGGTCCCGGACTTTCTTTCCAGGCAGATCCCTTTTCCGATCTGCCTGCCGATTCTGTCCCGGGCTGATTGAGGGAAAGGCAGTCGTTCGCCGGGATATGGCGGGACAGAGTATCCCGAATGCACCGGATGAATCCGGGAAATGCGTTCTGGTTTGATTTGGGATACAACAGCAGCTCCGCGCGCGCACTCTTGGGCTGTGACCTTTTTGGCAAGCAGGGGATTGCAGCTGCAGCGCGTCAATCAAGGCGAGAGTCCACCTGACGCTGCAGCAGTCTCTCCCTGCCAGCCGTGACAGGTGTCAGTGACCATGCCCTCAGTGCTTACAGGCGGCAGGTGAGGGTGATGGCGGGGCCAGGGCGGAGTGTACCTGCCCCGGCGTCTTGCAGGCAGCGGTGAGCCAGTCTGCCGTCTCTGCTGATATCTGTTGCATTCCGATCTGCATAGTGCGGAACAGTCTTGCATGAAATCGGGGTCGGGTAGGAGTGTGATTGTGATAGGAGCGGGGACCGTGTGGTCGGGAGCGCTGCCCGGGCCGATTCATGGAGCGGGGCACCGATGACGTAAGGGATGCGGCCCCAAAGTAAACAAGGATTGGGTTGCCGGGGCTCGGGCTGGCTGTTGGTACGATTGCAGAAGTGGATCAGGGGCGGGCAGGCGGGGGTATTGCTGCTCCTCATCCCCGACATGCACTTAACATTTGCAGTTCTGTAAAATCAGTTTAGGTGAAAGGGGGTTCGGGAAAGAAGGCAGAATACTGAATCAGTCCTGCATGGCGACAAGACAGTGATCCTGGACCGGTACGAAAACTCGGGATGTTGATGAGCACACTTCACCGACGCTTGGTTTTATTCACACTGCATCCGGGTACGGCTCCGTGTGCCGATCGCGTCATCGGGAACACATGATCCGCGGTTGTCTGCGGCAATTGACATATCCTGACCGACCTGATGATCATGCAATCCGAGAGACCGCAAAACCTGTTGCGCGGCATGTTTGAAGCGGCTGTGGCGGCGGCGGACCCAATGCAGGGGGTCAGGGCCTTCCTGCCTGCGTGGCCCCAGGGCAGGCTTGTCGTGGTGGGAGCCGGCAAGGCCTCCGCCCGTATGGCACAGGCGGTCGAGTCCGCATATGATTGTCACCTGTCAGGAATCGTCGTGACACGCTATGGTCATGCAGTACCCTGCTCGCAGATCGAAATTCTCGAAGCTGCGCACCCGGTCCCCGATGCTGCGGGCGCGCGGGCTGCGCAGCGCATTCTTGAGCTGGTCACAGCACTTGGTGCCGATGACCATTGTCTCGCGGTGATTTCGGGAGGCGGGTCCGCCCTTCTCAGCATGCCGGCACCCGGCGTTACCCTTGAAGACAAGCGAGCCATCAACATGGCATTGCTCGCCAGCGGTGCATCCATTGATGAGATAAACTGTGTTCGCAAGCATCTCTCAAGCATCAAGGGGGGACGTCTGACCGCGGCTGCCCATCCTGCGCAAGTCACCAGCCTGATGATCTCTGACGTTCCGGGTGATGACCCAAGCGTCATCGCATCCGGACCGACCGTTGCTGACACAACAACCCTGGCCGAGGCCAGGGATATCCTTGATCGCTACAGCGTTGCTCCATCAGCGTCCGTCGGCAGGGCATTAGAAGACCGGAGCAATGAAACGCCGAAGCCCGGTGACCCCCGTCTTGACCATTCACATATCCACGTGATCGCAACCCCGCAACAGTCACTTGAGGCGGCGGCATCAAGAGCCCGGGCTGCCGGCATGACGCCACTGATCCTTGGCGATGCGATTGAGGGGGAGGCCCGGGAGATTGGCACGGTCATGGCCGGGATAGCGCTGCAGGTGCAACGGCACGGGCAGCCGACCCGCCCACCCTGTGTCTTGATCTCGGGTGGAGAGACAACAGTCACGATGAAAGGCGATGGGCGGGGCGGGCGCATTGTTGAATTCCTGCTTGGGCTCGCCATCGCTCTCGGCGGGGCGGATGGCATCCATGCGATCACGTGGATA
>JAPOSK010000586.1 GCA_026709725.1 Paracoccaceae bacterium
GGACGGGATCGGACAGCTGTAGCTGTCTTCTCCACGATCCTCCGTGAGTTGCACAAGACCCCGCCTGAGCATTTGCTCGAACACATCACCGACGGGCAGGGCGTGCTCAAGCCACGGCTGGTCCTGGGCAATGCGGGGGTACTCATCATAGATCTGTCTCTCAATGTCTGCCCTCGCCAACGGTCGCCCGATGCGCTCGAGGACTCTGGCCACCAGCTCCGGCGCACTCGAGAGGGGACCCGACAGGCGGGAGGCGTAATACTCCGCCCGGCTGTCTGCGGCCCTCTGCCGGACAGCCAGCAGATCAAGATGGTCAAGACTGCCGCGTGCCGGGTTGGCATCAAGCATCGGCTCAGGGTCGCCGGTGCCCACCGCCCACCCGTCACTCCTTGCGGGTCCACCTTCAAATGTCTGTCCATTGCCTCCTGCATGATCCACATCACCGAGCATCTCCTCGGCAATGGCCTTGAGCGTATTGTGGACATGCATGGCCCAGCCATCCGACCATGCGGCAACCCTCCGGGCCCAGGGCTCCGGCTCACCCCTGAGATGATGGGCTGCAAAGAAGGTCGCGGCCGAGAGGGCGGATTCCTCCTCGGAGAGACGACCGAGCGTGATGACGGACCCACCGCCAAGGCGCGAGAGCCCGGCTTCCTGCAAGCGGTGCTTGGCATCAGCCAGACCGGCAAGGAGAGGCAGGATAGGCATGTTCTCCGTCCCAAGATGGAGATTCAGGAGGGTCTCGGATTCCTGACGATGGTGCTGGGGATCAATAATCTGGATCTCATCAATGAAAAGAACAATCGGACAGGGCAGAGCAAGGATGGGTGTGGTCTGTTTGCCGGTGCGTCCTTCGGACTTCACCAGGGCATGGAGGATCTGCGCAAGGATTGATGCGGCGACCTCTTCTCCTGATGCCCCAAGGGCTGCCGTGAGGGCTGCGGGGAGGGCGGAACCGGCCTTTTGGAAGAGGTCTGCTGTTTTCTCAAGCATCTGTTTGAGACGATCAGGGGGAAGCAGGTCTTCAACCTTCCTTTGGAGACGGAGCGGATCGGTCAGGGCTCGAAGGTCTACAGGCAGGAACAGCGCACCGCCATTCGCTTCGAGCTGACTCCAGACCATGGATGCAAGCGCAGTCTTGCCGGCACCCGGAGCGCCAGTAACAAGGAGGGTCTTGCCAGCAGCCGGTGCGGGACTGCCCTCAGCAGCCAGACTGGCAATCTCCTCAATCCGTCCGTGGATGAGATTGAGTTCGGCCTGACGTCCGGCAAAGTAGGGTGTGAGTTCACGATCTGAACGTCTGGTAAAGCGTCTTAGGCTCTTGATATCCGGTCGGGTCATGATGAATATGATGGCGAGTGCAATCCGGTCGATGGGGCGAGTATACCCTAAATGAGGGATATCTCCAAAAGGGTTTGTGTGGTCGATGCAGTCATGCTGTTTCACCTTCGAGGCTTCAAGATAACCCGAACCCTGCAACCCGGGGAAACGCAACGCCACGCCGATTCATATCTTCAAGATCATCCGGGACATTCCCCCTTGCCATCCATGCTGATGGGTGAGCGGTTTATTCTGATGGACTTGTCGTTTATGACAGATCAGGCAATCCCGCAGGTCGGATCACATGGAGCGTGTCTTGATGTCTCTCTTCACCCGGACGCGATTCTGGCATGATGCTACACACGAGTTGTACGCCGACAGTGCCAGGCGCTTTCTGGCGGCGGAGCTTGTTCCCAATATAACACGCTATGTCGAGCAGGGTGAGGTGGATCGATCCTTCTGGCGCAAGGCCGGAGAGGCCGGTCTCATGGCCGGATCCGTTCCCGATGCTGACGGTGGGGCCGGTGGGGGACCGGGATTTGCCGCCATCACAATCTATGAGCAGGCAGCGACGTCTGATACGTCCTGGGGATTTGCGATTCAGGTGATCGTGATTCATTACCTCATTGCCTTTGGCTCTGATGCACAGAAGGCCGAATGGCTGCCGGGGCTTATCAACGGTGAGACAATCGGCGCCCTCGCAATGACCGAACCCGGATGCGGCTCCGATGTCCAGGCCATACGGACCCATGCCAGGCGCGCAGGAAAGGTTTACCGGATTAACGGCAGCAAGATGTTCATTACCAATGGTCGGATGGCCGACCTTGTTCTGCTGGCCACAAAAACGGATACAGTGGAGGGATCGAAAGGGATATCCCTCATCCTTGTCGACGGAAACACTGCACAGGGCCTTGAGCGGGGACAACACCTCAACAAGCTTGGCATGCGGGGCAGTGATACCGCTGAACTGGTCTTTATGGATGTTGAGGTGCCCCTTGACAACCTCCTTGGCCCAG
>JAPOSK010000247.1 GCA_026709725.1 Paracoccaceae bacterium
GCGCAGTCTGGAATCGCTGCCCCTTTCCGATGCCGATCAACAGGAGATCGGTCGGCTGATCCGGATCGCCGCCGGGGACGCTCGGCGCTCGTCCCACGCATTCTCCCTGGAGCTGGGGTTCGGCGCCACCACCAATGCCAATGACTGGCCCACCGCCGACAGGGTGACGCGGGGCAACGGCGAGACGCTCCCGGCCCCGGTGTCGGTGTATGGCGGTTCCCGTGCCTACAGCGACACCCGGGCCCATCTCCGGCTGGGTCTTGATGGCACATTCCGCTTCGATGCAATCGACACCAGCGCCTTCTACGCCGTGACCGTCGCCGCAACCCGGCCTGATCGCACGGTCGAATCCGAGGGGCAGACGGTCTCGGTCTCGACCGGGATCCGGCATCACCTCGATGCGACGGTCCTGTCCCTCGGTCTCGGCCACTCCCGGGCCGACCGCGTCAACACCTACGGCGCGGACGCCCTGCCGGTGACCACGGATGTGGCCGCCCGCTCCGTGTTCGCGCGGGTCGACACCCGGCTGCGGGGCGACCACCTGCTGGCATACAGGATCAGTCGCGGCCGCGAGGATCATTCCGGTCTTCCCGATGCGGACAATTCGGACGCCGACCGGACGACCCACAGGCTGACATGGCACGCCCCGATCGGGGCCGACGCGTTCACCGCCGTCCGCGTCACCCGGTCGCGGTCCCGAGCGCGATTGTCCACGGTCCCCGCCCGCCGTGTCTCGGACCGGGACCGAACCGCGGTGGCGGTCTCCTGGGGCACCCGGCTGGGCGATGCGCAGCGGGTGGAGGTGGGCGGATCCCTCGGTGTGACCACGTTTCCCCGACAGCGCATCGCCGACTCCAAACGCGAGGACAGGGAGCGCACGCTGTCCCTGCTGTACGGCCATCAACTCGGGGGCATCTCGGATCATCTCGCGGGCTGGGAAATGGTTCTGGAGACCGCCTACCGGGACACGGAATCCAACCAGTCGCTGGCCGAGGTCAACGAGATCACGGGAATGCTGACGCTGAAGCGCGAATGGGCATTCTGAGGGCGGCTGCACGGGGGCGTGCGGCGGTTTCGCCCGGGTGTTTGCGGTGGAGAGATGTTTTCCGGTCGTTGGATCGAGGCGTGTCGATTGCCTTTTCGGAGACCATGACAGGCTCTTGTTGACTCTGCGGTATTACCGCCCCCAACGCATCTTCGGGCACGCCGACCGGCAACCCTGACGGACTGTCCGTCGTTCGGGGATGTCCGCCCGTCGCGGGGATCCGTTCTGCTGGTCGATCCATGGTGATGCACCGTGCTGGCAGCCTTGCCCGGGGCCACGGCCCTGCCGGCGTCGATGTCAACGACGATCACCTTGGCGGGTTCTGGGTGGAACAGTAGTCTATATGCGGCGTGCGGGCTGTCATGGGACGTGTCACAGCGCAGCGCAGGTGTGGTGTCGGGCCGGATTCATCGTGCCGCGACCTTGACCGATGCACCGGATCCGTCAATCACCGGTGGCGGGTCGGGGTGAGGGGCAGCTGGTTGAATGCATGGTAGCGGTCGATCAGGCCCGGATAGAGTGCGGTTTCCGGATAGAGGGTGACAGAGTTCCTTGATTCGATGGGCTGTGTGAGGATCGTATCACGATCATGGGGCGATGAGGCGGCATGGGCAAGACGGGCGGCACCACGGCAGGCGGCGAGTCCACTGTCATCCGGAATGGTTATGGGAATCTTGAGAAGGGTGGCAATCAGGCTGACCCAGAATGATGACCGGGTCCCACCTCCAATGCCGGCAATGGCATCAAAATGGACACCGGCTGCATTCTGGGCCAGAAAGGATTCATGAAACTGGAAGGCGATGCCTTCCATGAAGGCATAGGCGAGGTCGGCGGTATCGTGACTGACGGTGAAGCCGCCAAGAAACCCTGAGGCATCCATTCGGTTGTGCGGAGTGCGGATGCCGGTGAGGCTGGGACGGGCCAGAGGGCGGCCTGCCGGCCCCTGTTCGCCGACTCGGTGTTGGGCGAGGGCTGTGAGCTCGCTGACGGGGGTGTTCGTGATCCTGGCCAGCCATTCGAGTGATTGGGTTGCACTCATGATGACGGACATGGAGAGAAAGGTTGCCGGAACAGCGTGTGGGGCCGTGAGGACAGCGTGGGCAGGGGCCGGATGAAACGCACTGTCAACGCAACAGAGAACACCGGATGTCCCGATGCTGAGGGCTGCCTGACCTGGATGCGATGCACCGGCGCCAAGGGTTCCGGCAAAATTGTCACCACAGCCTGCCGCCACGATAACGGTCCGGGGTGTCGACCAGCGGTGACAGAGATCCGGCC
>JAPOSK010000120.1 GCA_026709725.1 Paracoccaceae bacterium
GGCGAGCAGACAACCCGCATGGCCGTGGCGATGATCGCCAATGCGCTGGTCTTCCAGAGCGCCATTGCCGGCAATCACGCCACCCCGTCACCGGAAGCGATGCGGGATCCGGGCAGCGGGCAGGTTGCCAAGACGGTGGTGCAGGACTGGTGGCGGCGCATTCTGACAATCAACTACTGGCCGATCTTCCATGTCGCCCGGGAACTCCTCGAGGCCATCCCAGCGGCTGTAGCCAATGGCTTCCTCAGCGATATGGTAGACCTCGCCAGTGATCTGGCCGGTCTGGGCGCGGCCAGCATGCAAGATCTGTCCGGCCAGATGCTCCAGCGTCTGATCACCGACAGGAAGTTCCTGGCCACCTTCTACACCCTGCCAGCGTCCGCAGCCTTGTTGGCCAATCTGGCACTGGCGCGCATCGATGTGGACTGGGGTGACGTGTCCAGCGTGACCGCCCTGCGGATTGCCGATCCCGCCTGTGGGACGGGTTCCCTCCTTGGGGCTGCCCAGCAGGCGGTCGCCCTCCGGCACCGCCGCCGGGGCGGCGATGACCGGGCCCTGCACAGGTCCATGATGGAGACGGTGCTGTTTGCCGCCGACATCATGCCCGCCGCCACCCATCTGACGGCCTCCATGCTCTCGAGCGCCCATCCGGGGACCGTGTTCGGCGGGACACGGATCTACACGATGCCGTATGGGGCGCCGATGGGTCGGGCGGACATCGGCTCACTTGACCTCATCGTAACAGAACAGCGGGTGTCCATCTTCGGGGATGGTGCGGTCGCCCGAGCAGACGGGGATGGGGAGGACAAAGGGGCTGTAGCAATCCTGGAACACGAAAGCTGCAATCTGGTGATCATGAACCCGCCGTTCACGCGACCCACCAACCACGCGCTCACAGAGATACCGGTCCCCTCCTTTGCCGGCTTTTCCACGAGTGTGGAGGAACAGGATATGATGTCTGACCAGCTCAAGCACATTCGCAATCGCCTCATGCACCGGTCCAAGCACACCTCCGGCTTCGCTATCCCCATGCCGGCCGGCAACGGCAATGCAGGTCTGGCATCGAACTTCATCGATCTGGCCCATGCCAAACTGCGCCGGGGTGGCCAGTTGGCCCTGGTTCTGCCCGCCTCGTTTGTCCAGGGTGCAGCGTGGCGACCGGCCCGGGATCTTCTGAGGCAGGCCTATCAGGATGTTCTCATCATCGGCATCGGCGCGGACGGATCCACCGACCGGGCGTTCTCGGCGGACACAGGCATGGCAGAAGTGCTGGTGGTTGCCTCCCGTCGCTCATCCCCCTTTGACACGAGTCCCTGTCGCGCCATGGCCGTGACGCTTCGCGAGCGACCCGCCATGTGCCTTGAGGGCTCCATTCTGGCGCGCCTCATTGAGGCGGAACGGGCCGGCACCGTCACGGCAGGACGCCTGACCCTGGGTCCGGACCGACCTGTGGGCAGCTATGTGCGCACTGATCTCGAGAGCGCCTGTCAGGCGATCGGGGTGAATGCGCTGACCCTTGTGGACACGCTGAGCCGGATGGCCGCCGGATATCTGGTCCTGCCACAGCGGGAGGATGCATGCGCCCTCCCGCTGTGCCGCCTGGGAGTTTTGGGGGACCGGGGTGTGGTCCACCGGGATATCAACGGTGACAAAGGGCGCGGACCCTTCGACATCCGCGCCATCGACGATGGTGAATTCCCGGAATGGCCCACCCTGTGGGCGCATGATGCCAAGCGGGAGACCCGCCTCGTTGTTTCGCCCGACACGCAGGGCGTTGTCCGTCCGGCCTGTGCGGACCGTGCCCAGACCCTCTGGGACAGGACCGCCTCCCGCCTGCACTTCAACTGCGACTTCCGGCTCAACTCCCAACCGCTGGCCGCCTGCCTGACGGAACGCCCCTGTATCGGTGGAACCGCTTGGCCGAATTTTCGGCCAGAGCGGGAGAGCTGGGAGATGCCGCTCCTTCTGTGGGCCAACTCCACGCTCGGCCTCATGGCTTTCTGGTGGCACGGGACCCGCCAGCAGCAGGGACGGAGCCGTGTCTCCATCTCACGCCTTCCGGATCTGCTGACACTGGATGCCCGCGAATTGTCCGAGACACAGATTGCGCAGTGCGGCGAAATCTTTGCACGGTTCCGCGAGCAGACCCTTCTGCCGGCCAACGAAGCCTATCGGGACGCGAGCCGCCAAGATCTGGATGCGGCCCTGCTGGTCGATGTGCTGGGTTTGGATGCCGCCATCCTCGAGAATCTGGCCATTCTGCGCGAACAATGGTGCCGTGAGCCGAGCGTGCATGGAGGCAAGACCACGGCTCCG
>JAPOSK010000354.1 GCA_026709725.1 Paracoccaceae bacterium
CCCTGTTTTCCCCTTAGCCCCCCCTCCACTTGCGGAACGAAAACCGGGGCAGGCATTTGCGGCTCAGGATTCACCGGAGTGGAGACCAGACCATGAACATCGGTATGGCACAAGTGGTCAGGGAATCCTCCGGCGGCTCAGCCATATCGGGTCCGTTGGCGATTGCGCGGCGCATCAGAAGTTGTTAATGGATAGAAGACTGCCGGGAGCAGGGACAACATGGGGACATGCTGATTGATGGAAAACCTTGAGATGCTGCTGGTGGTGATTGGCACTGGTGTGGCTTTGGCCGCGCTGATCTCAAGCCAGATGTCCGGGCTGAGAAAGGGTATGCGGAGCGAGGTCGCTGATCTGCGGAGTGAGATACGGGCCGAGATTGCCGATCTGCGGAGTGAGATACGGGCCGAGATTGCCGATCTGCGGAGTGAGATTGCCGATCTGCGGAGCGAAATCAACAGTCTTGGAAATCGTGTTGCACGCCTGGAAGGCATATTTGATGTGTTCCAAATGAGGACAAAAGCACCTTTGCCAACCGATGAGGTTGAGGTGGTCGACACTGCCTGACTGCACTCCTGGGGCCAGGAGTGACCTCGGCGCACGCGCAACCTGGCCGGTCGGCAACAAAGCCGGGAGACGACAGAAGGTCATGTATTGACCCAATGTCGGGCAGGGGTTGATAGAGACGCATTATGGCTGCGCCGGGACAGGACATCTGCAGACGGCGTATGGCTGCGCGGGGCGACATCACTGCGGCGACGGGCGCAGGGAGTCAAGATAGGCTTCGGCGGCTGATTTTGCCGCTTGGTACGTCTGGTTGTAAATCTCGGCATGCCTGTGGTTCGGTAGATGAATTCGCTCGCTGCGAAATGTTTCCTGCGCTGCAGATTCCAGGGAATCGAATTCACCTGTCCCGACCATCGCACATAAGGCCGCGCCCTTTGCTCCAAATTGCGAACCTTGCGGCACCTCGACAGCAAGCCCTGCAATATCAGCGATAATCTGTGACCAGAACTGGCTTTGAGCACCACCGCCAACCAAACGAACCGGGCCTGTATGATTGAGCTTTTCAATGCAATCCCGGATTGCGTAGGCAAGGCCCTCATAAACGGCGCGCAGCAAATCTGCTCTCGCATGCCCGGGTTCCAGTCCCATGAATCCGGCCCGTGCCCTCGGTTCAATTCTGGGTGCAATGATGCCGCCCTCTGAGAGGTAGGGAATGTACAGGACACTCCTGGCCCCCCGGCGGACTCTGCATGGCCAGCTCGGCACACGCGTCAAATGGGGTCGCCGTACTGGATAGATCGGGACACAATGCATTCAGAACCCAGTCAAGATTGATGGTCCCGGCATTGTTGACCATACATCGCAACCACCGATCTTCCGGCATGGTGAATGTGAGGCCAAGATTGCAGGGGCTTAAATCGGGTTCAGAACGCACGACGCCATTAAGGCAGGCTGTGCCCAGGATTGACACTGCATGCCCCTTGCGGTGGACCCCGGCGCCAATTGTGCATGCGATCACATCACCAGCTCCGACCGCAACAGGAGTCCCGGGCAGGAGTCCGGTCTCCGCAGCTGCCGCGGTGGTGACCAGACCATTGATCGCTGTGCTTTCCTGAACCATGGGCAGCATTTCAGCGCACCCGTCAATACCGAAGATTGAAACAAGGTCGGCATCGAAGTTGCGCCCAGCCACCGATCCCGGTGCGACGGTCGCCTCACTGGCATCAGTGCTGATCCGGTTTGTCAGTCGGTATCGAATATAGTCTTTCGTGCACAGGACCGTGTTCGTT
Source organism: Paracoccaceae bacterium (assembly GCA_026709725.1). Taxonomy (GTDB): domain Bacteria; phylum Pseudomonadota; class Alphaproteobacteria; order Rhodobacterales; family Rhodobacteraceae; genus MPNP01. Next base: position 1,794 of record JAPOSK010000354.1, read on the forward strand.
CTGGCCAGTGCTTCAGGTTCGTGTTTTTGCAGCCAGGCGAGAACCGGCAAGATGCATCCGGTCTGCAGAATACTGCCTGATTTTACAAATATACGTTCATAAAATTCAGGGTCATCAGCCACAAGACGATCAATCAGTGGCTGGGTTCGTGCGTCATTCCACAGAATCGGATTGCGTATGAGATTGCCATTGCGACCGATCGGCCAGGCCCCCAGCATAACAGCGGTGATGCCGACGCCCGAAATGCATTCGCTTTCAATAGAGGCCTTCTGGAGCAATTGACCAATCACAGAAATGACGGAATCCCAGATCTGCCGCCCATCAAATTCCTGCCATCCGGGCATTGGCGACAAGACCTGCGTCTGACATGAAACAGACACATGCTCCTGTCCGTCCGTGTCAAATAACGCAGCTTTGGTTTTTGAAGTACCGATGTCCAGCCCAAGGTACATGTTCAGTGCGCCCTCGTACTGATCCGGGCGCAATGATTTCTGCCGAATACGTCTCTTCGGGAGGATTGGC
>JAPOSK010000293.1:0-1630 GCA_026709725.1 Paracoccaceae bacterium
CCACCGCCCGCACCTCATCGCTGTCCCGGTCCTTCGCGCCTGCCACAATCGCCTTGCCGACGCCGCCCCGTCCGGTCATGGCCTCACGCTTCGACTTCGGCATGTTCTTCCTCTTACCACCGATGTAGGTCTCGTCAAACTCGATGGGGCCGTCGAAGAGGCCGCCGTCCTGTTTCCATGCCTCCCGGATCCGCTGCGCCATGAACCATGCGCTCTTCTGCGTGATGCCGAGACACCGATGCAGGCGCATGCTGGAGACGCCCTTGAGCGAGGTCGACCACAGATAGATCCCGATCACCCACTTGTGCAGGGGAATCCGTGTATGCGACATGACCGTTCCCGTGCGGACAGAGAAATTCGAGCGGCAGTCAGCGCACCAGTAGGGTGAGGTCCTGCGGTTCTCGTATTTCCTGATCCGGCCCGAACAGCCGCAGTGCGGGCATTGCTTCGGCTTGCCGACCCTGCCCCATCGCTGTTTCTCGAACCACTCTTCGGCAGCCTTGTCAGTGGGGAACATCTCGACGATCTCAATGTCGGTCAGTCCTTGACGGAAGGCCTTGCCCGGCGCTTTCCGTGTCATGCCACGGTCTCCTTTCATCCACTGCACTCACTACCCAATATAGAGGCATCAAAATCATAGATTCAAGTATATAATCCCCTAGAAATATCCCCACCGGAACTCAAGCAGGAATCAGCTTCCAGAAATGTCTCCACCGGCAGTCAAGTATATAATCCCCCATTTAATACCCCTGCTGCCGATTGACCTGATGGTGGAGCGGCGCACCGGCGAGATGCCTGGCAATATTCGCGACGATGACCCCGGCAGCCGTTTCCGCACGGGTTTCGGCAGCGATGTGGGGCCAGATGGAAATCCGGGAATGCTGCCAGAAGGGATGATCCGGGGGCAGCGGTTCCTGACGAAAAACATCAAGTGTGGCATGCGAGACGATACCGTTGTGCAGCGCATCAAGGAGGGCGTCATCGTCGATAAGAGCCCCGCGACCGGCATTGATGATGATCATGCCGCGCTTCATTCTGCCAAATGTGCCCGCATTGAGAAGCATGTCGGTCTTCGGGGTGTGGGGGAGAAGGAGAACAAGAATATCGACTTCCTGAAGAATCTGGCTCAGCCCCTGCGTGCCGGTGTGGACAACCAGATCGTCCGCAGGATTGTCCAATTGGGCTGAATCTCTTGATCGGGTCGGATTGTTTGATCGGGAATGGCGTCGTGACCAGCCGATGACATTAAAATTCAGTGCAAGGAGGATGCGGGCGGTGGCACGACCGAGAACTCCGGCGCCAAGGATGCCGACGGTACGTTTGCGGGCAAGGGGTGGCCGGGCTGATGTCAGCCACTCGCCCTGAGTGTTGAGGATATGGTGATCGAATCCAAGATGATGCCGCAGCACCTGCCCGGTGACCCATTCGGTCATCCCCTCAACAATTCCAGGATCGACCATCCGTGCGAGCGGAACCGTGATGGTCGGATTGTGCACAATGTTTTCAACGCCGGCCCACATGCTGAGAATGGCACCGAGATTGGTAAAGGGTGTAAAGTCACTGATTGGTGAATCGGGGGCATGGATGATGTAGTCGATCGGCGCGGGATTTCGGTGGGAGATTTTGACGG
>JAPOSK010000293.1:1640-2314 GCA_026709725.1 Paracoccaceae bacterium
CGGGGGATGTGGTGACGCCGGCCGCAATGCCGGCTTCAGAAAATCCCTGGATCAGGAAGGGAAGCCAGTCGGCGTGGTGCGAATCGTGACAGGACAGAAGAACGGTAACGGTCATGGAGATTCACAGATCGTGGGTCGGCTGACTGTTCCCGGCTGAGATGGCAAGGACGATCCCGAAGGCAAAAAGTTGCATGATGGCAGATGATCCCCCGTACGAAATCAGCGGGAGAGGTGCACCGACCACGGGGGCAAGACCGGTGACCATCGCAAGGTTCACCGAGAAATAGAGGAAGAAGATGCCAGCGATGCCGATGGCCAGCAGGGACTGGAAGCGGTCTTTGCTGTGGAGGGCGATCAGGATGCATATGATCAGCATCACGATGTAGATAACGACGATCAGCAGGCTCCAGATAAGACCGAACTCCTCCGCCAGAATGGTGAAGATGAAGTCGGTGTGCTGTTCGGGCAGAAAACGCAGTTGACCCTGGGTTCCGTTCAGGAAACCCCGGCCGTGAATCCCGCCCGAGCCAAGGGCGATCTTGGACTGGATGGCATGATAACCTGCACCAAGGGGATCAAGATCCGGATTGAGAAAACTGTCGATTCTAAGGTACTGGTAATCGCGGAGGATCTGCCAGTCCGCACCGCGGCTGAGAAGCGCAAGGGTGACAGCG
>JAPOSK010000299.1 GCA_026709725.1 Paracoccaceae bacterium
TCGGGATCCGGCATCGGGGGTGGCCGGATCCCGACATCCCCGTTCTTTCCCGTCTTCCGGTCCTCGGGGAGATCCTCTTCACCCACGACCCGATCCTCTACATCGGACTGATCCTGCCGGCTGTCCTCTGGTGGTTCTTTCGCTATTCCAGAGCCGGGCTCATCCTCCGCGCCGTGGGCGAGAACCATGATGCGGCCCATGCCATCGGCTACAACGTCAGAATGATCCGGATCGCAGCGATCATGTTCGGCGGCGCATGCGCCGGTCTTGGCGGCGCCTATCTGTCGCTGGTCCGGGTTCCGCAATGGACGGAAGGCATGACGGCCGGGGCGGGCTGGATTGCCCTGGCGATCGTGGTCTTCGCTTCATGGAAACCCTGGCGCGTCCTGCTTGGTGCCTGGCTGTTCGGCGGTCTGACAATCCTTCAGCTCAATATGCAGGCAGCAGGAATCTCCATCGGCGTCGAATACCTGTCGATGTCACCCTATCTTGCAACAATCCTCGTTCTCATCCTTCTCTCAACAAGAAAGAACCGCCGACACCTGGACGCACCGAACTGCCTTGGCAGGGGATTCCATCCAACCGCCTGAATGCAGCAGGAACATCCGGCAGTTTCCCGGCACAGGAGCCCCGGCTTCTCCATGCCCGCATCCCCATCTCGAACCCTGACCCCCGGACAGCTCCGCATCACTATCGGCACCGAGTTGATGCCCCACGCCTCACCCGGGGCACAATGCAACCGATTCACTGACTGCGCAGGCGACGAGCGCAACGCCCGGGAACAGGGATTCCCGCTGCGACCTGATCAGGTCCGGGTCTCAACCATGCCGGGTTGACAGCATGACGGTTTCGGTCGCAATCCCCAGCGCCCGTCCGTTTTGGTCGCGCCTGTTTTCCGCCCGGTCGTCACGATTCTCTCCGCAAGACGACGATGCGGTTGGTGTTGGTCCCGGACTTGTTGTTGGCGACACCCCAGCAATTGGATGTTTTTGTGAAGGACTGCTTGTTGACCAGAACCCCGACGACGCTGAAGGGCAACCCAACCGCTGCCTCGATGACATTTTCATCAAGGCGGATCGTCCCGTGCCTGACCTCGCCGACCTCGAATGCCACATAACCGCCCGCTTTCGTGATTCTTGCAAGTTCTGCAAGTGTCGCCTTCACAAACGTCTGCCATTTCTCGATTTTGTGGTGGTGTGCGATCTGCACGGATCGGGAGTCAATGCCAAGAAACCAGGATCGCAGCCAATTGTCGGATTCATAGTTCACAATGTCGAGGAAGGGTGGCGATGTCACTGTAAGCGCCACCCTGTCATCGGGGATTTGGAAGGTGTCATGGGATGCCGCTGTCAGGAACAGGCTTTCGGAGACCGGAGCAACATTGCGGGATAGCAGCCGCCCGGACTTCTTGAAAATCAGCGATGCAATGTCCTTTGGCGATGGTGCCTGCCCCCGCTTTTCATTGATTCTCCGTTGCCCTCTCACTGAAACGGCCTGATTTGGTGGCAGTGTGTAAACCGAAAAGAAACCGGGCGAATGACCGGTCAGGCGGTTTGTGGCAACCATCTCGATCCAATGGTCAACATGGTCAAAGTCGGCATCTGTCCGGCGACGCAGGAGCCACGACCGCAGCCCCTCGATCTGGGCCAGCGTATCGCGGTGATAAAAGACAAGAAGGTCGTCCCGTTTTATATCCCTGAACTCTGTCCATGGTATGCAGCGAAGGCGGCTTGATACGGCATCAAGATCCGGTGGATTGATGCGCGGCTCCGTGAAGGTGCGACTGATCGGGTTGATATCGTTTCCGTAGGGGATGCGGTTGCGCAGGGCCGATTCGATGGGTGTCGTCCCCCGTCCCATGAATGGGTCGTAGACAACATCGCCGGGCCTGGTCAGCCGATCAATGAAAAAGGCCGGAAGCTGAGGCTTGAAGCATGCCCGGTAACTGATTTCGTGGATGGGATGCGCCTGGCGCTGGCGCGATGTCCAGAACTCATCAATGAAGTAGTCAACGCCATTCATCCTTTCGTTTGCACCCGATACGCCCAAAAGATCACGATGGCACTCCACTGTCCAACCCGCCACCTGCCTCAGTTGCCAGAAAGCGAGACGCATACCCGCCATGCGCTTCACGGTCAAATGCAATTGTTGAATGGCATCCTCTCCCACAGAGTGTCATGGTCGGCAAACTCATTGGCATCGTGATAGATATATTGTTGTTTATCTTGTATTATTGTAACCATTCAGGCTCCTGCCCGTCCAGCAACCCCTGTCCGCCGGATCCCTCCTGACCATGCCTTCCCCTTGCAT
>JAPOSK010000479.1 GCA_026709725.1 Paracoccaceae bacterium
CAGATCGAGGTCCTGGGTGAGGCCTTCGTCGGTGAATTGCTCGTCAATGCCGGCTGGGACCTCGTCTATGATGGATCCAGACAATCCGTGTCAGGAACCGTTCGCCTTGATGAGAAACTTTTTGACCAGGTGAACGCAGCAGGCATCGGGTCTTATGTATCCGGTCATGAAGAGGCGACATTCCGCATTGATCTCAACGCACCCGGAGGCATCCCGTATCAGTTAACATCCCCATTGACGGCCATGAACATAGCGATCCCGGAGATCGGCTGGCGCAAACCGGCCGGTCTGCCAGTCGACTTTCTGGTTCAGGGACGGATCGGGTCTCCGGTGACAGTGGATCAAATTCGTCTGGTATCGCCGGATTTTGAATTTGATGGGGCCATGCGAATGGGATCAGAGAGCGGTCGTGTTGAGGAAATCAATCTCCGGCGCGTCCGCTTGGGTGATGCTTATGAGGGCCCCGCCGACCTGACACTGGGTGCCGACGGCTCCCTGAGTCAGATTTCCATGCCCGGGACGCTGACAATTGCGGATTTGGACATGGATTTCTCCCGCCCGGATTCGGGTCCGGGGCACCCTCTTGATGTCTCAATTGGTGCGATTGCCATGGCTGATACGGTGAGTATTACAGGTGTGAATGGACGTTTCGGTGGTCATGAGACATATGATGCACGTCTGGTTGCCAGTCTTAACGGAACTGTTCCCATTCAGATCGGGATCACGCAACAGGACAACCGTTCACGACTGGTCATCAATGCGAATGATGCCGGGGGTGTTGCCAGGGAGCTGGGCTTGACAGGGAATCTCGCCGGTGGTCGACTGAAGATGGATGTCGTGTATCAGGCCGGTCAGGATGCCTACACCGGCAATATCCAGATCAATGACATGACCGCCCGCAAGATGCCCCTGATCCTGGAGCTTCTGAGCGTCATTGCAGTGACGGGGCTGGTCGACCAGCTGAGCTCGGGCGGGATTTCGTTCAGCGAGGTCAGGGGACAGTTCACCCTCACACCGGAATTGCTCACGATCAAAGATGGTTCTGCCAATTCGTCATCAATCGGGTTCACAGCGAGGGGAACCTACGATCTCACGGACCGGACCATGAATATTAGGGGGTCAATGACGCCGAATGTCTATGTTGACTTCGTTCTCAACACCATCATTCCCATCGGGCGTCTGGTCGGTCAGCGTGAGGGGGAGCAACTTGGTACCATTCGGTATTCGATCAGTGGTCCGGCTGAATCCCCCACGATTGAAAGCAATGCCCTGACAATCCTGTCCCCGATCGGTTCGGGCGATTTTGACGCCAATGACAACAACTGAGCCATGCAGCTTGATGAATTCGATTTTACGCTGCCTGAAGACCGGATTGCCATGCGTCCGGCACGACCGCGCAGCGCATCACGCATGCTCGTCTGGCAGGGCGGAGACCTCATTGACCGAACTGTACGGGACCTGCCAGCACTCCTCACTCCTCGCGACCGACTGATCATCAATACCACGAAAGTCATACCGGCACGTTTGCGCGGTGTCAGAATCCGTCCGGAGTCCCGGGGTTCAGGTGCCGCAATTCTGGTCAATCTTGATCGGCGTCTCACCGCCGACACTTGGATTGCCCTGGCCAGACCGCTGAAGCGTCTGCGCGTCGGGGACATCATCCGTTTTGATGGGCAGTTGTCTGCCAGAGTCTGTGGGGTTGAAAGCGGAGCATGCCGCCTGCAGTTTTCCCGGAAGAGCGATGCGCTTGATGCTGCATTGGCAGCGATTGGCGAGGTTCCGCTGCCGCCGTATATCAGCAACCGGCGGGCTGCTGATTCGGCAGATCAGACAGACTACCAGTCGATGTTTGCCCGCCATCCCGGTGCGGTGGCGGCCCCAACGGCTTCACTGCATTTCGATGAAACTCTCGTGGCAGCCCTCAGGAGGCGTGCGGTTGCCATCTCGACAATCACCCTGCATATCGCTTCCGGGACTTTCCAGCCGGTGACTGCGCGCGAGATTGAATCCCACAGGATCCATCGTGAGCACTGTATCGTCGAGCCCGAAGCGGCAGCCGCAATCAATGCCACACGGAAATCGGGCGGCCGGATCATCCCGGTTGGAACCGCTTCGCTGCGGACGGTGGAATGTGCATCGAAAGATGGTGAAGTCAGGCCGTGGAGCGGTTCGACCGACCTCTATATCCGACCGGGATACCGGTTTCAGATCGCTGATGGTCTCCTGACGAATTTCCACATGCCGCAGACTTCACTGGTCATTCTGGTGGCTGCAATGATCGGAATCAGGCCTTTCCGGTCG
>JAPOSK010000031.1 GCA_026709725.1 Paracoccaceae bacterium
GGTGGAGTCCGGTCAGGCAGCCTATCGACCGCTCTATCCAGACAGTTTGACCCTTGTGGAGAAAATCGAGACAATATCCCGGACAATCTATCGCGCCGACAGTGTGGCAATGGATACAAAAATCCGGGCGCAACTTGAGCAATGGGAGGAAGCCGGTTACGGTTCGCTGCCAATCTGCATGGCCAAGACCCAGTACAGTTTCACAACAGACCCCAATGTCCGCGGCGCGCCGTCGGGTCATACAATCCCGGTTCGGGAGGTCCGTCTGGCAGCCGGTGCGGGGTTTGTCGTCGTCATCTGCGGCGAAATCATGACAATGCCAGGTCTGCCGCGCGTTCCTGCGGCCGAGTCAATCCACCTTAATGATGCAGGTGAGATCGAAGGCCTTTTTTGATCATTCAGCCTGATTGATCCTGCGAACATCAAGAATTTCAGGCTGATCATTGCGGGGATTGTTGACCAGATTCGAGATCGGCCGGAATTGAAAACGCGGCGGCCTGGCAACAAGAATCCGATCAACGACACCACGCTGACTGCCGGGATGGAGCCAAGCGGCAAAATCCTCCGATCCAATGACGACAGGCTGCCGGTGGTGAATCGCTGCGAGGTCGGCAGTCGCATCCCGGGTGATGACGGTAAAGGTCTCCAGGACCGCATCGCCACCTGACCAACGCTCCCAGAGCCCTGCCAGGACTGTCGGAGAGCCAGAATCCTGAACGATATAGTAGGGCTGCCTGCCCGAATCTGTTCGCTGCCACTCAAACCAGCCATTGACGGGAACAAGACAGCGACGCTGTCGGTATGCTGCACGAAACGAAGGTTTGATCGCAAGTGTCTCGGATCGCGCATTGATCAACCTGGTTCCGATTGAACGCTGTCTGGACCAGAAGGGAACAAGGCCCCATCGCAGCATTGTTGCGATGCGCTCCCCGCCCGGGCCCAGACGACATACAACAAAATCCTGGCCTGGCGCACCATTATATCGCCGTTGATCAGAATCCGGGACAGTGGTTTCGGTCAGATCAAGGAGTTCCCGGATCTCCCGTCGCAGCAACACCTGGCAAAACCGTCCACACACAAACTCGACTCTTCTTCTGAACGCATGCCGGGGCTTGGGGACTGAACTCCTCCAATACCCGATAACGGACTGGAGGTATAATAAACCAGAGTTGCGAAGTTACGATCAAGTTCCGGTCCAGGTCCCAACAAGATCTTCACTGGAAAATGTGTCTTGAGACGAAAGAAGCTCGAAATATTCTGAAGAACTCCAAAGTCCACTATCCCGCGCCGACACCATCAATGACATCGTCGAAGACCCGACCGGGGCGAGACCCGAAAGCACCGCTCCATGGAACAGCCTGCAATCATCCGTAGGACAGGGCCGATCCTGTCGCCGGAGTTCAGACACCTGGCAAGTGCACCAAAACGCCGACAATCTCCTTGACTGTGTCCAGACACACCCGTCCAGTGATGGGGCATTCAGGTTGGCAAGCCGATAAGGATACTGAGTCTTGCAACCGCAAGGCCGATCATTCCGGCGATGGCCAGAACAACCGAGTCTCGCGCTTGGCCATGTCTTCACGCAACTGGGTCTGATCTGTCCGGAAGCCTTCCAGTGAGGCCGTCAGACTTGCTTCTGTCGTGTTATATTTTGAGCACGCCGCAACGGCGCTGAATGTCCGGGGCAAGGATTTCATATTCCGCTGTGGTGCGGGGCGTATTTGAAGATTCCATCTGTCTTATATAGGCTGCCACAATTGGAGGCGTTCCACCCTCTGTCTCGGGCCAAGGAGATTTACGGTGCGCAAGTTCTCAGTGAGAAAAAGTGACTTCTCCATTGAGGGATTTTTTGCCGAGCCTGCTTTCGATCTTCTTTCAGCAAACTCCGATGTGCTTAGTGCCGTTTCGCCAAGCTTGGCAGATTTCTGCCCCATTCGCGGCGCAGATATCAGAATTGACCAGGATGCAAGCCCTCTGGGAAATGCAAATGTGGTCTTTGAATTGCGTGCGTTGAATGGATTTGCAAGGATTTCGATTGATAGAGCACAGATTGTATTGTTCAGTCCACACAGACTGAATCAAGACCTGATATCACGCCTGGCAGCCTCATTTCTTGAGGCGGTCAAAGATGCTGCCTCAGCGAAATCATATGGTCACTACATTGCCGATCTCACTCTCCACGCGGCACTGGATGACATTACGCCGGAAGATCACACTCGCGAGTTTGTATTACCGTCAGGGAACAATCTTGAGTCTGCTGTTGGAAATTCCGTCAACTATTACTTCGGAAAGCCT
>JAPOSK010000465.1 GCA_026709725.1 Paracoccaceae bacterium
CAGACGCTGAGAGGGAGCTGGCGGCTGCCGCAAAAGAGGCAAACGAAGCGGTTAAGGAGCAAAAAGAGAAAGCGGCTCTTGCATCGAACGCCAAGCAACTGCTTGCAAACATGGCTTCCGGCGCAATGACCGCCGAGGAAGCGTTAAAAGCGGCGGCGTTTGACGCAAATGAAGAAATGGTGCGCCAGGCCGAAGAACTGGGTCTTACCCGCGAGCAAATGGAGCAGCTCGGCATTAAGTTTGATGAAGGAACAGGCAAAATCGTAACACAGGGAAGCGAGATACAAAACCTCACCAACGAATGGAACAACCTCATCCAAACATTCGGCCTTGCTGACACCAAACTAGGCAAGCTGTTCGGGCAATTCCAAGTGCTCGGCCAAGCTATGCGGTCTCTGCAAGTCATTACGGGCTCAGGCGGCGGAATAAGCGTTCCCGGCTTCGGCGGCGGAATGTTCGGCGGCGGCGGCGGTCCGACCCAGTACATGGGCATGGCGGGCGGTGGCGGAATGGGCTTCCCCGGCTTGTTCAGCATGGCAAATGTTCCGGGCAGCAGCTCGTTCGTTGGTCCAATGATGCCCGGCGCGGGCGGGTTTATGTCTCAAGCCGGCAATATCGGCGGGCAGATTTGGAATGGCATGGGCGGCGGAATGTTCTCCGGTGGCCTGTTCGGAATGGGCGGTGGCGGGGCTGGCGCGTTTTTCGGTGGCGCGGGAAGCGGAATGTTCCAGGCTGGCGGCTCAATGGCGGGTCTTGGCGGCGCAATCGGCGCGGCTGGACCCTATGTGATGGCCGCAATGATGGCGTACCAGCTTGCCAAGAGCCTCGATAGCGGCGGTACACCGACCACCGCGCAGGGCATTCGCCTTGACCGGAATGTCGGTACGGGCAAGGCGGTTAAATTGGCTGGCGGTCAAACCATCGGATACGAACAGATTAACCAGGGCGACAGCAGCGAAATGGCCGCGGCTCTCCTTAAAGTCGCCCAGAAAGCGTTTGATGACGCGGTTGCAACCGGAATGAGCGAGGCCAACGCGGTTGAGCTTATCCGGCAGGCTATTTCCAAGTCCAGCACCGGAATTGAAGGCCACGGGGTTGGCGACTTCCTTGGCCTGTCGCATGAAGACGGGCGCGTTGGGCGAACCGCGCAGGATGCGCTTTCCGGGTTTGGCAAGGCTCTTGAAAGTGTGTTTGCCCCGCAAGTGAAACTGTTGGAAGAGCAAGCGAGAGCAGAGCATGAGCGCTTGAACAGCTTTGACCACCTGTTTGAACAAGGCAAGTTGCAGCTTACGGGGCTGGACGACATTATTGCCAATCTTGAAGTGGGCTCGCCTTTGTATGAAATGCTTGTGAGCAACCGCGATAGCCTTGTTTCCACTTTGGAGCGAATGGTTGCCGAAGAAGTTGTTAAGGGCAATTTGGAAGCCGCCAAAGGCAACGAATTGATTGCCGGCATGAAGATGGTGGCTGAAGAACAAGTTGAAGAAGTCAAGAAGCAGAAAGCCGATTGGGTTATTCAATGGGACCGCGATTATGCGATTCAACAACAACAGTTGGAAGAGGCCAGAAAAACAGAAGAAATGAAAGCGGCGGAAGCGGCAAGAATTTTAGCTGACAACATGGCGCATAGGGATGTTGGCTACAGGATGGCGGGTGAGGCGGGGGATAATCCTTTTGAGGGTCGCTTCCGTGGCTTTTCAGAAGAACGCATCTTGGCGGAGATTGAGTCTGTTCATCGAAGGCGAAAAGACGAAGCCCGAATCTTTGGGGTTGTTGACGATGCGGATCCGGAATTTTACGAGCGTCATGGTAGAAGCGGGTTTCGCGATGCCCAATACCTTGCTGAGCTAAAAGAAGTGTTGCAGGAAATCCGGGATGACACCCGCATAACCTCATCCGCAACTTCTCAAACCGCCGTTAACACGGGGAGTGTGTAATGACCATTGTGGCGAGTGAGCAGTTGCCATTTTTTGGCAACACCTACAATTTCACGCACATTCAGAACGCCCATGTGTGGGGCGGGCGAAGCGGTGTGGATGGAGAAGGTCCAAATCTTTTTCAACCCATTGCCAACACGGGGGACTTGTTTATCTTCCGCGGTCAACTGTGGCGTTGCACAACAGCCGGAAACATGGGGGATGGGGATATCGGTACTCCACCATCGCCAACCGGCTCCGCCCGCTTTGCGCAAATATCAACCAACCTTCAATTTGGCAACCTGCAAGGCGATACGGGAGTAACAGATCTTACCGATACGAACAACGCCGCGACCGCGCAATTT
>JAPOSK010000246.1:0-1025 GCA_026709725.1 Paracoccaceae bacterium
GGTGCCGAGGCGAAGGTCCGCCGCAAGCTCCTCGATGACGGGCATATCGACACCGTCATCGGCCTCCCGGCGAACCTGTTCTATTCCACCGGCATTCCGGTCTGCATCCTCGTGCTGAAGAAATGCAAGAAGCCGGATGACGTGCTATTCATCAACGCCTCCGAGCATTTCGAGAAGGGCAAGCGGCAGAACGCGCTTTCCGACGAGCATATCGGGAAGATCGTCGACACCTACCGGCAGCGCCCGCAGAGCATCGAGCGGTACGCAAGACGCGTCGACATGGGCGAGATCGCGGCCAACGATTTCAACCTGAACATCTCCCGCTATGTCAGCACGGCGGAGCCGGAAGTCGAGATCGATCTGGCGGCCACGCATGGAGAGATGGTCGAAATCGAGAAGCAGATTCAGGAGGCGACGGCGAAGCACAATGCGTTTCTGAAGGAACTTGGCCTGCCGCCATTGCCAGCGGCCGACAAGTAATCGGCGCCTGCATGGGCCTGCTCTTGACTGAGACCGCAAGCGAACGTCGATGGAAAAAATCGTCCCCGTTTCCGAAAGCGGAAACACCTCACGGTACAAGGTATCCACCGCGCCCCTCACTCCAAATAGGAAATGACGTCGAGACCGGGAACCGACAAACCCAGAAAATCCCGATCATGTGCCAACAAGGGGATCTTTCGATGAACAGCCGTTGCCAGAATCCAGCAATCTCCTGTTTCGAGCCGCCGACCTTCCTTCCGGGTGAGCTGCATCGCACGCGCCCATATCTTTGCAAGAGGGTAATCGTACGGGATTATCAGAAAACGTTGCAAGAATAGATCAAGCCTATGCCGTGCTTCATCGCCCCATTCCCTGGCTTCGGCCCAGCCCCATAGCTCCGCTACACTTTGAAAGCTGAGAGCCAGCGTTTGCCCCTCCATATGAACCAAATATTTTGTTCAGCAACTCCGCGTCGCGTTTTGGGGAATGCAATCCGGACACCAATTTACCCGGAGCGCAGAGATTTTAGCCACTCCAGCGTCTTG
>JAPOSK010000246.1:1035-2279 GCA_026709725.1 Paracoccaceae bacterium
AAAGCTCCATGTTACGTGTTTTCGGATACAGAAGGCTAACAACAGTGGTGTCCAGAAGGACAATACTCATCGACCTGAGCCGTTTCCAACCGCTTGACGTCGGGCTGCTCGTTCAAGAAGGACATGATCCATTAATTCATCAGAGTCATCATCCGAAGGCCACAGCGCAACAATATCCTCAAGATCATCAACCGGAGCAACATTTTGTAATTTTGCAAGATCTACAAGAGGCAATGAAGACCAGAAGGAATAGGGTTGATCTGAAACCATAGCTTCTTTTTCAATTTTCCTTTCGACCTTCTCTAGAGCCTCTTCTTCATCTCCGAAAGTATCAACCAAACTGCCGACAGTTGTTGTATGATCTCTCATGCTACCTCCAGAAATTTCACCGCCTGTTTTTATCCTGTCTGGCGAAGACTCTCGCCAGCGAGTCAACAGACCGTTCAAATCGGTCTGCATATGCTCCAGATCTGAGAGAATCATGGCATGAAGACGGGTATCGTCAGGTTCCATCTGCCGGTCCAATTCATGATCCTGATCGCCGGGATTGTGAACTCGATTCAATTCATGGTCTGTCTCGGCCCGCTCCGTCATGGTGGTATCGACAAATTCGACCTTGATTTCGGTCCTGGGTCGCGAATGACCAACAAGCGGCCACCATTTCTGCAATGTGGAGTGCCAATATCGTTCTTCTTCCTCCAGTGCCTTGAGCTCTTCCTCGGTGGTTTGACGCGAGTGGGAAACCTGGGTAAGCAAGACGCCGGAAAGCACGATTTTGGCAAGAAGCCTGAACATTTGGCGCAACAGACTATCGTAGGTGCCGGTTTGGTGATAATTTTCCCAGGGATTCGCCTCAGGTGTCAGCTGGCCTAGAACTTCGACCGCCTTTCGGTAACCGCCAAGTGGATCGACCGGTTCTGGGAGGGCGCGGCGATGAGTCCATAGCTTCAGAACGAGGTCAACCGCCTGCGCTTCGGATTTAACCTTCGCCGACCCCGCAGCCTGACTAGCTTCTGCAATGACTTCAGCCAGATGATGGGCGGTCCAGCGCGCCAGCACGGTTCCGCGGTCATCCAATTCAAGCTGGCGGACGATCACCCGTCCAAGCGCCAAGACATCCTTCGGCGACTTCCAGATTTCCGTCTCCGTCGAGCAGGTAGAGTCGTGCGAATCGACCTTCCGGGCTCGCATCGCCTTCTTTGCCAGCGTATCGTCGATTTTCACGCTCACGTCGTTCCACCTCC
>JAPOSK010000011.1 GCA_026709725.1 Paracoccaceae bacterium
TGAGGATTCATCGACAACGGGAATCTTCACATGGCCGGGATATACTTATGAGACAGATGAACTGTCATGATTCTGGATCCTTCAAAGATATGGATTTTTGAATCACTCCACAGTTTTGGTCGGGCGTTGTCCGGTCTGGATGACGCTTCCGGGCCCATTGCCGTTGAACAGGGTGTCCGGGTGCAGCGTCCGGGGGAGTGGGGCAATCGTCCCCCTGTCATTGCTGCCATGCCTGGTGCAATCGAACCATCGTATCCAAAACTTGAGGGCCGCCACCGCCAGACACTGCCTCGTGTCTTCCGGGCGAACTCCGGGACAATGGGACAGGATAACAACGCCATTCATGCAAATTTGCATTCAGGAAACTGGAACATCTGGCTCGTGCCATGGCGCACAAGGGCGGACAGCACCATGGTCATCACAGTCAACCCTGGAACAATGCTGACTCTGAATGTTCGGGATTGGCCTCAGCGGAGCACGGATAGAGGTGATGACAGGTCAAGGATTCTCCGGCAGGCAGGACATTTTCTGACATTGGTGCCGGGTATTTTTGCAACCACTCCGTCGATCAGTGCCGCCTATTCCCGTCTCGATCGTCTGTGGGAGACAGTGCAGGATGTGGACCCGCAACAGGATCTGCTGAAAAACCATGCAAACAGACTTCAGCCCGTCCTTCAGGATCTGCTCGGGCACCCTCGGGTTGTTCTGCGCAGCGAACACAGCATGCAAAAGTTGCAGAATGTCCGGCGCGTTGACGCCAAATCACTGCGGTGGCTATCGGCGCAACCGGGCAGAAACACTCCGGAGCGCGCCGGTGCACGACAGCGAATCATGGTTCCAAAAAGAGATATAACCGTCGATACGCTGGAGAATCGGGTTCTCAGAGCGTTTGCGATGCTGACAGTGCAGGAGTCGGATGAATGGCTCAGGAAAAATCCCAGGTCAAATGACAGGCAACTGATACAGGCGCACCAGTCGCGTGCGCGAAGGATTGAACGCGCTCTGGGTGAGCGCCGGGTTCGAGTGGCCGATTATCCTGTAAAACCGAATTTTCCATTGCGGTTCGACTTCCGTTACCGTGAGATATGGCGGGCGTGGAAGGAATTACGGGAGTCAAGTTCCCGACTTGAGACGGAATGGATGTGGCAGGAACGGACTCTGATGGAACTGCTGGGGTTGCGGGCAGCGATGATCCTGCAAAAGAACAAGGGTGGCGAGATTCTGTCGCATGCGCCGGTGCTTCCGGCAGATTCCCGCCCCGAGCAGGGACGTTTCCTGAAACATGGCGGAGTTGATTTTGTCATCGCAACGATGCGTGAGGACAGCCTGAAAACGATTCCGTTTCACTCCGGTGATCGGGTAAGTTCGCCCGGTGCTGTTGCGGATGTTGAGAATGAGGCAGTGGTTTGGTGGACACCCTGTGCCGGATCTGAAAGCCGCGACCGCGAAAACCTGCCTGGACTTTCATGCCTTTCCTGGGATCAGGGTTTGAAGGAATGGGCGGACAGCATTCTCGCCTGAAATGAGGGATTTTATCACTCTCGATCTGAACGGATGGCTTGACCATTTTGTGTGGCCCGGAGGGAGGGCGCAAAAGATGGAAGCGGCGCAAACACTTGGACCTCGATCATGCCTGTATAACAGCGAGGGTGTCTGGCTGTTTGGTGCACAGGCCCTCGCGGCGGCCAGACACCAGAAAAATACCGGAGAGCTCATTGATGCATTTGATGCGCTTGCCTGGGCTGCGGGGTACGGAAACGTTGATGACGGCAAACGGACGGCTTTGCCCAAGGCTCTCTGGAATTTTGTGGATTCGATCCAGGCCAATACCAAGGAACTGATTTGTGCCGCCAATTCACCTGGATGGCATGAGGACCCTGCGGATGGTGATGAGGCGAAATCGAATCAGGCAGCGGAAAAATCATTCAATCTTGCACTTCTCATTCCCGACGGGCGGCTTCTTGGTCAGGCTGAGGTTCAGGAAAGCGGCAAAACGCACCTTGAATGCCTGCACCACGCAATTGTGAAGCAGCGACCGCCGAGAGCGCGCAGATGCCAGATCGAGCTCATCTGGAGATCAGTGGCTGCGCTGAAAGCCCTGTGCGAACGGGAGTCGGCAATCAACCGGGAGGGTCGCGTACTCGTCATCAGCATCAACAGGAAGGTCTTCTGGACCGAACTTGAACTGATGCCATGGTCCCGAGATGGTCGCAGCGATGGTCCGCTCCGCATCGTCCGAAAACCGGTTATGGATGATTGTGACGAGAGTGAATCATGG
>JAPOSK010000461.1 GCA_026709725.1 Paracoccaceae bacterium
CCCTGCAATCCTCTTCAGTGCAGATTCCCCCGCCCTGACCATTGCCCTGCCGGCAGCAGTTCGAAGTCTTCCGCAACCCGCTTGTCTTTTCGTTCGGTCCATGATCGTTTCCGGAATTCCCGGTTTCCGTCGATCCGGTTCAACCGTTGCCCGTCCCAATCGTGCGACAGAGACCGGGGACAGCCAGCATTGATTTGCACGACGCCGGCATCGCCGTGCAAGAGGGTGCCGCCATGCATCGCGGACCCATGATGTTCGACCCTGTCTCCCGAGCCTGACCCTTGCGGATCGGGCCGCCTCGTGGAAAGTGGGTCGCCGGAGGTTTCCGGCCATTGCGCGATCTGGATGTCATGGGCCGCTCGTGATACGGGTCGCCACGTGTTGCCGCAGGTGATACCAGTGGGGAAACGGGCAGTCACCGCATGACAGAGACACTTGATATCCTCGAAAAACTTGTCGGCTTCGAGACGGTTGGCGAAAACTCGAATCGGGCATTTGCAGCGTATGTCGAGGACTTCCTCGCAACACGCGGTTTTCAGGTGCACCGAATCGTCGATCCCGGTGGCGACAAGATCGGACTGTACGCGGAAAAGGGACCGGTGGGTGGTGGCGTCCTGTTGTCAGCACACTCGGATGTGGTGCCGGTCGAAGGTCAGGTCTGGACCAGGAACCCGTTTCGGCTGACCAGGGAGGGGAGCCGCGTTTACGGGCGCGGAACAACGGACATGAAGGGGTTTGTCGCATCGGCACTCCTTCTTGCCGAAAAGACCACCGGCAGGCGACTGCGTGAGCCGTTGAAATTGGTCATCTCGTACGACGAGGAAGTCGGATGCGTCGGCATCCAGCGCATGCTGGACCGGCTGGTCCCGCTGTTGGGGCAGCCGCGGGCCTGCCTTGTGGGTGAGCCGACCGACATGCGGGTGGCTGTCGGTCACAAGGGAAAGGTGGCACTGCGTGCCGTTTGTCATGGGCGACCCGGACATTCGGCGCTTGCCCCCAATTTCGTGAATGCCCTGCACCTGGCGACAGATTTCATCGCTGCCCTGCGGGTCCTGCAGACGGATGAGGCTGAACACGGCAATCGGGATTCAGCCTATACGATTCCCTACACGACATTCCATGTCGGTACACTGATCGGTGGCAAGACCCTCAACATGGTGCCCGACCGTGCTGAACTGACCTTCGAATGCCGTCATCTTGCGGGTTGCCGTCCCGGTGACATCATGAACCGGATCAGGGATGCTGCCGACAGGGCGGGTGCTGTCCATCAGACGGCGGCACCCGAGGCGCACATCGAGGTGAAGCAGAGCAATGCCTATCCGGGCCTGGATGTTCCCCAAGGCGAAACGGTTATCGGATACGCCCAGAAACTTGTGCAAAACCCTTCGACAACCAAGGTGGATTTTGGCACGGAGGCGGGGGTTTTCAGTGAATTGGGTATTCCAACAGTTGTCTGTGGACCCGGATCGATGGAGGGGCAGGGGCATCAACCGGACGAGTATCTGGCACTGGAACAGCTGGCCGCCTGCGACGCGATGATGGATCGCCTGCTTGACGATCTGGCATCCTGACGGCCGAATCTGATCGGGGAGAAGACTTGCATTGCTGACGGTCGAAAACATTTCTTCGATGCCGTCCATGATCCTCCGGTCATGGATCCGGTGCGGCCCTGGTGGTTCTGGGGGAGGACCGCGTGGAGCATCTTCCACTCCCCGGTGATCATCGTGCAGGGTCATGTCGTGGCGTCTGCAAGCGGCTGAATTTCTGCATCATCGGATCTCTTGCAGAGAAGCCCGTGGTGCTGGATGATACGCACTGTTTCCTGCCGTTTGCACCAGGCAGGATAGCCAAGCCGGTCGCGATGATGTTGCATTCAGAACCCGCGCAGAGGTTTCCGCGATCCCGCATCTTCTGGGACTCCAGGCGGCCGATTACAGCCGGGCTGTTGCAGAATCTTGACCTTGCAACCCCGGCCGGCTCAATTGGGATTGACGTTGCCGCCTTCCCAGGGGCATGTGACGGGCAGGGCAGAAAACGCGCACCTGTGTGTCGGTGACGATCATGCTGTCAGACTGCGCGATTCCATGCCGTGCCCGCAATGTCCTGCACGCTCCAAGGATCTTCGTTTTTTTGTACCTGCTGAATGCAGGTCCGTTGTGCAGCCGGGCATGATCGGCCTTCATGGGCTCCGCACCCCGGACAGGAACGGGTGTTATGACCCTGCCGGGATCCGGTGCCGGTATCGTGATGCCCTCTTGCCGGTTTTTCGTGATGGAC
>JAPOSK010000099.1 GCA_026709725.1 Paracoccaceae bacterium
GGGTCGCCGACGTTTGGCCGGTTTGCCGTATTTACCGATAAAGTCTCCACCGACAGATGGATGTGGAAAGCCACGCTGGATTACAGCCCCATGGAGCACATGCTGCTGTACGGAACAGTGTCGGAAGGATTCAAGTCTGGCGGCTTCAACGGCGCTGCGGCCCAGACTCACACTCAGTTATTACCTTATAAGGCAGAAACACTGCTGGCGTTTGAGGCGGGGATCAAAGCCATATTGCTTGACGGACGTGTACAGGTGAACGCCGCCGGTTTCTATTATGACTACGAAGACAAGCAGGAACCGACAGTGGCCGTCACGCCAGTAGGAAACATCGCCGGATTGACCAACGTACCCGAATCAGAAGTCTCAGGCGCTGAATTGGAGGCACGCTGGCTGGTGACGACGGGACTGACCCTGGACCTGGGTGTCGCCTGGCTCAATACGGAAATCAAGGAATACCAGGCAGTTGACGAGCTGGCCAGCATTTGGCCCAACGAGGTCCGGTTCGATGCGTCCGGCTCCGATCTGGCCAACTCGCCGAACTGGCAAGCCAATGGAACGCTGGCCTACGAATGGCCGGTTACCGGCACGATGAATATGACACTGGCAGGCGATTTTTCTTACAAGGACGATAACGACGGCACTGATATACAACCACCCATCAGCGATTATTTCCTGGTGAATGCCCGGGCCAGACTGAGCGCTGGGGATGAGCGCTGGGGTGTGACGGTCTGGGGACGAAATATCTTCAACCATGACTACTGGCTTTCGACTTCTACCAGTAACTGCTGTTTTGTAAGGATGAATGGCATGCCGGCTACCTATGGCGTGACACTGGATTACAATTTTTGACCCATCATAAGACTATGCAGCAGAAAATGCTATTCAGGCTGATTGTTGTCCTGACTATCCTTCACGGACCTGTCTCGGCTATGCAGGTTGACACCATTCTCACCAACGGCCGTATTCATACGCTGAATCCGGAACAACCTGAAGCGAATGCGCTGGCAATCCGCGCTGGCGTTATTGTTGTCGTCGGTGATGTCGAAACCGTTGCCTCCCTGGCAGGACGGGACACCGAAATTGTAGATCTCAACGGTAAAACGGTGCTGCCGGGTTTCCATGATATGCATGTGCATCCCTTGTTCGCGGGTATCAGGCAGACGGAATGCGCCATTGCACAAGGTTCCACACTGGAACGGATCCGACATGAGGTGCAAGGTTGCATTGACAGAACGGATGCAGGTGGCTGGATCACCGGCGGACAATGGGATGCGCATGCCATCGGACAGGTCCCTGACCGCTCCCTGCTGGATTCGATCTCACCAGACCATCCCGTTCTGTTAAGCGATACCAGCGGCCACAGCGCCTGGGCCAACTCCAGGGCGCTGGCTATTGCCGGAGTCACAGCCGCTACGCCGAACCCCGAAGGCGGCATCATTGAGCGCGATAGCGCGGGTGAACCCACTGGCATCCTTAGGGAAGCGGCTATCCTGCTGGTCAGCGGACAGGCGCCACCGCACTCGGATGAAAAGTTGCGTGCAGCGCTGGGTTGGAGTATGCAAAAGATGCTGTCTTACGGTATTACGTCCTTTACTGAGGCCTCGACGGGTTTTGTCGCCGGTATGGACCGGGAAGTGAAGCTGTATGCGGAAATGGCGGATGCGGGACAGGTTAAACAGCGAGTCAGGCTGTGTTTGAACTGGGAACCGGGCAATTCAGAGCTTGAGGCCATCATCACGGAGCGTAACCTGTACGCACGAACCAATGTTACCATCGACTGTATCAAGATATTTCTTGACGGCGTGCCAACCGACAGCCATACCGCGGCAATGCTGGAACCTTACGCGCAGCCCATGGCAGGTCGTGACGATGAGACAAGCCGTTACGGTCTGCTTCTGGTGGAACAGGATATCCTGAACGAGGCGGTAACCCGCTTCGACCGCATGGGCCTGACCGTGAAATTCCATGCTGCCGGTGATGCTGCGGTGCGCGCGGGACTGAATGCATTTGAGGCTGCGCGAACAGCCAATGGATTCAGTAGCCAGTTGCATGATGTAGGGCATTGCACCTTCGTTGCGAAGGCAGACCTGCCTCGCGCCCGCGCTATCGGAGCAACTTTTGAGGTGTCTCCTTACCTTTGGAGCCCCAGCCCCATAAACGACGACATCTCCAAAGAAGTCGGCGAAGAACGCATCAAGCGGGTATGGCCAGTGCGTGAAATGCTCGAAGCTAACGCGCTGGTGGTGGCGGGTTCGGACT
>JAPOSK010000294.1 GCA_026709725.1 Paracoccaceae bacterium
GCCATCCGCAGGGACAGGGTTTCCATGCCGAGGAGCGTATAGTGCGCGGCCTGGGGATTCATCGTCATGCCGAGATCCCTCAGCCCGATGGCAATGCTGTGGAACGTGAAGGCCAGGGGTCCAAAGGTCTCATGAAACTTCAGCCCATGATAGGCTGGCTCGGGTTGGGACAATGACGGGAACCTGTCACTTGCGGACCAGTCAAAGACACCGGAATCGACAATTGCGCCCCCTGTAATGGTGCCATTACCTGTCAGGAACTTCGTGAGAGAATGGACAACCAGCGTTGCACCATGGTCGATCGGTCGACACAGATAGGGCGTGGCTGACGTGTTGTCGACGATCAGGGGAACTCCGGCGCGTCCGGCGATGGCTGCCAGTGCATCAAGGTCTGTGATATAGCCGCCGGGATTGGCAATCGACTCACAAAAGAGTGCGCGCGTATCGTCATCAATAGCCGCCTCAACCGCTGCCAGATCTTCGGTATCAACAAATTTTGCTGACCAGCCGAAACGGGTGATCGTGCGACTGAATTGTGTCACGGTGCCGCCATACAGGCGATTGGACGCGACAATGTTGCGACCTGGCCCCATGAGAGGAAAGAGTGCCATGATCTGGGCCGCATGACCCGACGAGCAGCAGACAGCGCCCGATCCGCCTTCGAGCGTGGCCAGTTTTTCTCCGAGAACGCCAACTGTCGGATTGGTCAGACGGGAATAGATATAACCGACTTCCTGCAGATTGAAGAGCGCTGCGGCATGATCCGTATCCCGAAAAACATAGGCTGTGGTCTGGTAGATGGGTGTCGCCCTCGCCCCCGTCGCAGGGTCCGGTGTGGCACCGGCATGGATTTGCAGCGTATCAAACCCGTAAGATTTTTCTTCACTCATGATGATTCCCTTTTATGGAAAATATTTCCAACTGATACAAAATTCATGCACTATTTCATTAAATATTACTATGCAAATACAGTTATGGATAAATTATTGCTTACGGAGTGGTCAGGATAGATTCGCGCGACCGCCCATGAGACTGAGAGCGATTGCGGCTGCATTTGAGACATTCAATGATGGAATGGGTCCGGTGTGTCGGATGGCGGCAAGATGATCACAATGCTCTCGCGTTCCCTGACGCAGCCCGCGGTCTTCAGAGCCAAGAACCACAGCCAATGGCGCAGGGGCCTGCTCACCCATAACCGATGCCAGAGATCGGGCTGCCCGGCTCTCAAGGCCAATCACGACAAACCCCTCTCCGCGCAGGAAATCAAGAGCACGGGAGAGATTGCGAACGCGCACGTAGGGGATATGCTCAAGGCCGCCGGAAGCCGCCTTGGCCAGTACAGCTGTTTCCGGTGCAGCATGGCGCCACTGGGTGATCATTGCCGATGTTCCGAATGCGCCCGCTGACCGCATGATTGCCCCGACATTGCGTGGGTCGGTTATCTGATCAAGGACAAGGATGGACCGGCAACCGGGCTGACGTGCAATCGTTGCCAATCGCGGCGGCGTCAATTGCTGGACATGCAAAACAGCACCCTGATGTACCACATCGCCAAGGACAGCGGTAAACTTTGCCCGATTGCTGATTGTTGGCTGAACCCTGACCTTTTCCAGAACCGGACCAAGACGGTACGCCGCATTGCGGGTACACAGCAAATCACCCTTGTTGCGATCCTGATTCAGCAGGGCCGCTTCGACAGCATGAAGGCCATACAGCCAATACCATCCCGGAGATTGACAATCCTGTTTTGGTCGCCGGGTCACAGCACTGATACAGATTCGGGCAGGACCGGCCCGCTTAATGATGGTCTTGCATGAAGGATCAGGCCGGGTTTGAGCATTGAAATTCAACAAAGCAGTCCACAGGTTATTGACCGGAATTGAATCCTCAAGTATCAACCCCGGGCCGGCACTATGCCACAAGGGCGACGCGCTGCAAGGTGCGGCAGCGGACTGTAACTCCGCCGGGGAGACCCATGCCTGGTTCGATTCCAGGGTCGCCCACCACTGACCGGGAGTGGGTCCCTGTGAATTGGAGAGTATTCACCGGGATTCATCCATGCATGAGCCCATTCCTGACATGTCGGATGAACATCACCGCAAGACATATCGCGGCGTTAATGCGCTCATGGAAGCGTCCCGAGACCCGTCAATGCCTGCCCGTCGGCATCCAGGATTTCGAGACCCTCCGCAGCGAAAATTTCTACTGTGTCGACAAGACCCCCTCATCCGGCAGCTGGCGGCGGGTGGCCGCC
>JAPOSK010000166.1 GCA_026709725.1 Paracoccaceae bacterium
ATTCAGGCGGCCGCTTTTCACAGGATTGATACGCTCCATGCGATCATGGATGTCAATCGTCAGCAATGCGACGGCGCGATGTCGTCAGTGATGGATGTGGGTGACATCAAGGCCAGGATCGAGACGTTTGGTGGCATTGCTGTCTGGGTCGATGCGCACAATCTTGACGAAATCCGGGAAGCGGTCAAGACTCCGCATCATGGCAAGCCTCTGATCATTCTGGCGAACTCCTCACCCTTCCGCGGTATGCCGACCCTGCAATTGCGCTTTCCCGGCCTGCATTACATCCGGTTCCGCTCGGAAAGGGAACGCACCCGCATGAATCGGGAGATTGCCCGCTCGCTTGGTATTGACCCCATCGACTGTGGAGAGAGATGCTGATGGTCGAAATGGTCTCCAAACCCTACGCCCGCGCCTTTGAGGCGTATGCCACGCGCTATCCTGATGAAATCCTCTGCCTCTCGGCTGATCTGACATCATCCTGTGAGATCAACACCTTCCGGGATCGCCATCCCGATCAGTTCCTCAGTCTTGGTATGGCGGAGCAAAACATGATGAGCTTTGCCGGTGGTTTGGGGCTTGCCGGATTCCGCCCTTTTGTCCACACATTCGGTGTGTTTATGTATCGACGGCCCTATGACCAGCTCATCGCGTCGATCGCCTATCCTCGCCGCAAGGTGCGTCTCATGGGATTCCTGCCCGGTGTCACAACACCGGGCGGGATGACCCACCAGTCGATTGAGGATATCGCCGTCATGCGGTCGATCCCCAACATGACCATTCTTGAAACGGGTGATGCCACAGAGGTTGAGAGTCTCTGCGAAGCAGCCGACAGTATTGACGGGCCCGTTTGGTGTCGCGTTCTGCGGGGGTCTGTTCCACGCCTCTTTGATACACCCATCCGGGTGGGTGAGATGCGGCTCCTCAATGAGGGGAACGATGTCCTGGTCGTGACCTCCGGCATCTGCACTGAGGAAGCGCTTCGCACAAGGTCCATACTCGCCAGGATCGGTCTGTCCATTCGGCATCTGCATCTGCACACCATCAAGCCGTTTGATCCCGAACCACTCCTTGATCACATCAGCAGCGTTGCCCATGGTGTCGTCACACTCGAAAATCATGTCACGGAAGGCGGAATTGGTTCGCTTGTGGCCGAGACGATGGCTGATGCCGGAATCGGCAAACGGCTCAAACGACTGGGTCTCAGGGATACCTACGCGCACGGTGGTTCCCGACCCTACCTCATGCGATACTACGGGCTTGACGCACTGGCTCTCATCGGGGGCATTGAGGACCTGTTGTCCCAGAACCTGAACATCACTGAAGATGATCTGGCCGCGGCCAGGGTCGATGAGGTCCATTCACTTGTAAAGGCCGAAGCACTCTGATGTCAGTGGTCAACAGGCTCCATGCACAGGTCCCGGCGGCATCGGGTTTCGGTGTCGTTGAAGAATTCCCGCCTCCCGCACGACCCTCAGCCGCATAATGGGAATGTCTCCCTCCGGCCAATCGGATCACCGGATCATTTCCGGCACTGAAATTGATGCACTGTTGAGGAAATTCACCAATATACGTGTCTATTCCAGGAATGGTGAGCCAGCTGGCCACAAGCGTTACAAGCCGCTGGTCGTTTTGCTGGCACTCGGTAAGCTGATGCAGGGACAGGACCGGATTTCCTTTCGCGAGGTCGATGAGCGGTTGCCCGGACTGGTGAAGAGGTTCGTGCACGGTCGTCATTCGCCAAGGGCCGAGCAGCCCTTCTGGAGATTAAGGACAGATAAGATCTGGAAGGTTGATGCCAAGGACCGCATCAGAACAACTGCCAGTGGCGATGCATTCAGGGGGGATTTGGAGAACCATGATGCCGCGGGCCGGTTCCCGGACGATATCCTCCAGGCCCTCAAATCCAACCGACACTCCATAAAGATCCTTGCCAGAACGATTCTCAATGAGAACTTTCCACAGTATCACCATCAGGAAATTCTTGATGAGGTGGGTCTTGATGAGGTGGGGCTGCCTTCTGAAAGTTTCATAACCGGTCTGGACGGCCCGGTGCGGGATCCGGAATTTCGACAACGTGTTCTGAGTGCCTATGAATACCGGTGCTGTATCTGTGGATACGATCTTCAGGTCGATGGTCAGCCGGTTGGTCTTGAGGCTGCGCACATTCAGGCTTTCTACGCGTACGGTCCAAACAATGTCCAGAACGGGCTTTCACGGTGTGCAGTTCATCACAGGGCATTCGATT
>JAPOSK010000136.1 GCA_026709725.1 Paracoccaceae bacterium
CGCATGCAGACGCGCGCCAGGTTCAGGTCGACGGCGGGCAGTTGGGATCGATCCATTTCGACCATGTCAAGCGATACCTCGACGACAACACGGAAACAGGGACGAAAGACTACCATCAGGTTCTATCACGCGTTCGCCAGTTGACAAGAGAAACGGTGCACGGCGACTCGATTGGAGAATTCCAACACCCGATTCTCGACGAACTTGTCCCTCACGGCCCACCCAACGGAGATCATCCAGCGAACGGCGAACTATTGTGGCGGACCAAGCGCAAGACCGACATCAGCAAATTCTCTCGATCAGGAGCAGCCGACGATCCGTCCTTGGCGGCTTACTATATCTACACTATCCAAGCGAAAGACCGGCTTAATGAACAATTACGAGCAATCAAGGGAAGTACGGATCTGGTCATCATAGACCTTTCCCGCGCGGCACGCGCGCGTCTGGGCTTAAACTGGCCGTCTCAAGCCAGAGATGCGATCAAGCAGATCCGCAAAACGCAGGCAGAAACCGGTATTCTGGCGCTTACGGACAATCCTTGGGTGTATCGACACGTTCGTTTCGAACTCCTCGGTTCGCGCAAGTCCGGGAAGAGAACCAAGATCTTTCCTGCTTCGGGACGGGTCGTTTTCTCCCCCGAGACAAGCATTCTGGCACATGCAAGCCGATTCCGGTCTAAATTCGAAGGCGCGCGAGAGATCAGCATCGATGGTTTTTTTGGCGAAGTCGATCGCACTATAGAGAACCTTCGTGTACTTGCCCGAGGCCTTGAGGATCGCGGAGATGCGTCGGCGGCAGCGGCCGCCCGCGAAGCCATTGCTACGGTCCGCCGCTCGGCCAGCCTCCCGGGTTCACTCGCCGCGTTTGGGCGGTTTCTTGAGGCCGAGACTACAACGGCAATGGCAGCAGATCTCTTTTCTCCTTACCGCGCAGGAACCGATCTAACCGCGTTGAGCGATGCACGAAACCTCGCCAGTCAGTTGGACGCCGAGTCGCAAGCCACCGTGAGCGCAGTTGAAGTCATGCGTTCCCTAGAAAGCGCGACGCCCATGTCCTCGCTTCTTAGCGAAGCCCTGCAGGGTCCGCTACGGTCGAGCTCACGATCACTGGTCGTATTCCGGTCCGAGATGATCGCTGAGTTTGCAGTTAGCGAACTTTCGCTGAGCAACAACAAGCTCAGGGGAAGACTCGAGAAAGACATGATCCGCTTCGGAGCAGCCCCCTTGATCGCGACCGTCTCCGCTACATCGCGGGCATTTAGAAACCAGTTCAAGCGCATCATCCTAGTGGCACCTACTGGCTCAGCGATCCTCGCGATGTTCGCAGAGCCGTGGCTGCCGGAGCGAGTGACGATCCTAGCAGACGCCGACACTTTGGCTTTTGCGGCAAAGGATGCAGAGCGGCTGGCGCGCGAACTCGACGAAGAGCCTGTAGCGCGACGCCTAAATGACTTTGCTGGGGAAGCTCACAGGCGGGTCACCGAAATCGGCCGCCATGTCGTGCGCTTCGACAATGAGATACCTCCCGAAGACATCGAGTTTCCTTCGGGAACGCTGGTTGACCTGAGTGGAGGCGGGGAGCGAGACCTAATCGAAATCCAGATGCACAACGGCCAACGGATTCTTGCGCGACAGTCTACTTACATTGTGGCACGAGGCGACAGCGCAATTGGGTCTTCCTTCATTGAAAAACCTGCATCGGCGATTGGCATTGGGGAAGAAGTGTGCGTTATCGGAGCAGAATTTGTTGAAAAAGCGCGTTCACTAGTAAGTTTTCGCGCAACAGCGGCTACCGAGATTCGTGAGTACCACAGTCAAGTGGTGGCACGTTTCGATAGTCTGCCCGGCGATTCAAGATCAGAGCGATTGCAATACCTAGTGTCCGCCATGGGTGACCCTCCCATCTTACCCGCTAGAGCCCGCTATTGGATCAGCTTGGATGAAGAGATAGAAAAGGAACTGCACGAGGTCGTGCCTCATGCGCCACAGGATCTTGGGACTTTCTTGAGATTCACCAATGCACTCGGAATTGGGATCAAACTTGCCGAGAACTTTTGGCGCTGGGCGGTTGTTGCGCAACGTTCGCACCGAATACGCGGTGGCACTGTGTTTCACGACGCGTTCCGTGGCATCCTTACCGATCCGCATGCAGCACTGGCGGAGCACCTTGAGCGCGGTGAGGATATCCGTTTGGGATGTCTCGAGTGGGGGAATGACAGAGCAGTCTTGAACAAGACCCAGGGAGGAG
>JAPOSK010000270.1 GCA_026709725.1 Paracoccaceae bacterium
ACTCACATCCGCGCGGCGAATCCCATCGGCATCCGCTTCCGCCGCCGCACGCTTCATCTCATTGATTGCCTGGTCCAGTGGCACAAACTGTGCCGGGTCTGACCGGAGTTTCTGAATTGCTTCGGACAACATCATTGTTTCCAGCGCAATCCGCACGGAGCAAACTTCCCGGATCTGGCGGTCGTCAAATGGCGCGACTTCCCAGCCACGCCCGGGCCGTGCACGAAGAATTCCCTGTAGTGACAATTCCTGAGCTGCTTCGCGCACTGGTGCACGACTAACACCGAATTCCGCAGCCAGCTTGTCAATGGCCAGCCGATAGCCAGGTGAAAATGCACCAGCCCCAATTGCCGGAATGAGGCATTCGATGATCTGTTCGGTGATCGGCCTCCTGCGAATTGGTTCAATTCTGGCCGGTAAGGTTAAACTTTGCATGACTTCATGATTAGCATATTATATATGATATGTCAAATATCATATGCAGAATATCGGAATTGCGAACAAAAGATGGATTTTGCAATGAACCCTTGCGCAGTACTGATTGATCACGTCACCGTCGGAAACATCCTGGGAGAATCTCCACTCTGGCTACCCGACATCAGCGAATTTCTTTGGCTAGACCTGCTCGGCCGGCGTGTGCATGGGTACAATCCCTGCCAACAAAGGCACAGGATTGTAGCGGACGGCTTTCAGGAAAACCTGGGATGCCTCGTCCGACTTGCAGGCAACAGCGTCTTGCTGATGACCGCAACAGGGCCCTTGCGGCTGGACCCGGAAAATGGGTTGACGGAGGTCGTTGCCCTGCCTGTCGTTGCAGGAAATGGCACATGCTTCAACGACGGGAAAGTGGCACCGGATGGCTCGCTTTGGCTCGGCACTTCAGATGTTGATGAAACCAGACCGATCGGCGCTCTCAGTCGAATCACCGGCAATTGGTGTGAAGAAGTTGACTCGGGATTCGTGATCTCGAACGGTCCAGCGTTTTCACCACATGGAAACAAGGCCTATTTTGCAGATTCCGCTGGCAGGAAAATCCTGCAATACACCCTTGACGGATCGGGGAAACCCCTGTCACGTGATGTGTTTGCCAACATTTCAGAGGATGGCGGGCTTCCGGACGGGCTGACAGTCGATTCTCGGGGACAGGTCTTCAGTGCCCACTGGCAGGGACACTGCGTAACCGTTTACGGTCCCGACGGTCAAATCAGGTACAGGATCCCGGTTCCGGCATTGAATGTTACGTCATGCACGTTTGGTGGACAGGACTTGTCCACATTGTTCGTCACATCCGCATCGATTGGGACGGATGGGGACTCTTCAACTCCCGAGGGCGATGCTTTCCTTTTTGCCTGCAACGTCAAGGGGGTGAACGAACCTGTTTTCAAATTCCACGGGGACTGACACCCCTCTCATCCCTTCAGACTGACGATCCCGGGAGGATGGCTGCAGCCATAACCCATCTGTTGCTTTGGGCTCTCTGGTGTTCTGGACAATTCAGAGGGCTAACGCGGAATTGACCGCAACAAACAACAACCAGTTCAGCTCTCTGTTCCGGACCCTGGATCGGGGTGAAATCAATTCCTGTTTACTGGATTCATCACAGATCAAGGTCTCGGATGATACCTCTTCATTTACCCATTTGAAGCACTGAATTCTATTTGACAAGTCTTGCAGGGGAGTGATTCTGCTATGGCTGACTTTTCGTGACATGTCCCGACGCGCCCCGGCTCTTGGCCTGATTCGGCCGCCAACCCTCCACCAATCCTTCCCTGGGGCCACCCGCGCCAGGCGGAGTCGGTTGTCGCCGGCCCGGTCAACGGCTCCCGTGGCCGCCCTATCGCCGCCATCCGGGCCCGCATGGTGCGGCCCGGAGCGATCATGACCATGGGGCCGATGACGGCCCGGATCGCATCATGGGCCAGACTGCCGTCCGTCTGCCTGCGAAGGAGGGAGCGCAGGGCATCAATCACCTTGCCGGCCCCATGGGTCCTCCAAGCAGCCTGTCCTTCCGGGCCCCGGTGTGATGATGGATTGACGGGGTTCATGTCATGCGGACACGGATCCGCCTCCTGAGGCTGGTCCCGCTGGAGAGGGTCCCCCGGTCTCGGGCGGGCGAATGTCCGCCCAGAGGATCGCTCCTGCCCTCATGCCGGATGGGGTTCAATGGACGGGGCGGGTCATCCGGGCCCCGACTGTCCGCCCTCATCGCCAGCGGACGGGGATCATGCGGGCCGGAGGGCCCGCAT
>JAPOSK010000477.1 GCA_026709725.1 Paracoccaceae bacterium
CTGATCCGCAAATGCCAGTGGATGCACTGGCATGACCGGGACGCCCGAATGGGTTGTTCTCGAGGATGGTCGACTGGCAATCGTCCAGAAGCGCACGGGGAGGGGCGTTGAAGTTCGACATCCCCTCGGAGGACGCACCCAATTCCTGCCACCGGGCAAGACACGCCCCTTCAGCCCATCTGACTGCCCCATCCGGATCAGTGCCACCAAGCGCAAGGCGATCAAGGCCGCAGGACAAACCCCGAGGGATGAACTCGAGAAGGTCTGCAACCGTTGCCTGACACCCAAGCCCATTGATGCGTTTGATGCCAACCGGACCCGCAGGGATGGATCATCCACCGACCGGCATGCACAGTGTGAAGGCAGGGCGTTGATGGTGTCAGGAATCACGCCGTCCGCAAGGATGGATCCCGCCCCGTCAAGCCGCCGGTTGGTGCATTCCGGGGATGTCCGATTTGTGAGAAGGATGGCATTGTTGATGTGACTGTCAAAATTTTCCTGGATCATGGACACCTGACAGGCGATGCACGGGATTATATCTGCGACAGTTGCAACACGGGACCGGGCCGATTCCGGAACGGCAGGGAGTTCCTGCGGAATGCTGTCGCTTTCCTGGACAAGTGGGAGCCGGACGACTAGCCGCTTGCAGATTTAGGTATATAATCCCCTTTTTGACCGACTGGCCAATTGCGTGAAGCGTTGTTATCCTGATTCTGCAAGCCTAAAAGGACCATGAGACCTCTCCATGACCACAAAACCCACCCTATCCCCGAACCCCGCACCATCACCGTCAGGGATCGCCGGTATCAGCCGAGCAGGGCCGAACTGGAAGAGGAAATCGATATGCCGGGCATGACGGAGGAGGAGTTGCGGAACACCTTCACGCGCCCGTTCACGGTCAAAACAGAAAAATGAGTCGGCAGGGGAATTGTTGCCATTGTATATAATCCTCCAGCCATAGAGGCAGATCCCCCGCGCAGGCGTTTCACTGCGGGCAGGGCCGGCGATCAGCATGACCGCAATCCCGGCCCCTGGGTTGATATGACAGGATTGTCATCTGTCAGACTGCGTATGCCTGATTGTGGCGGAACAGGGCAAAAGCGCACCGGGTCCCCTGTGACCGTGTTTTTGCACTCCACCGACTTTGGCTGCCCATGATCATATATGGGCCGAGAGGTCATTCCGGGCAGGCTGTGGTTGGGAGGTCTTCACCCCTGCTGTTCCCGAAACGCGATAGATCATTGATCACGATTGATCCCTGCGGGCGGAGTCGCCCGTTTCGGGCCCATTGTCCGGCGGTGGAGCAGAAGGCTTTTGCAGCGGCCGATTGATCTGAACCCAACCCTCGCAAATCCGTGCCTCAATCATGCGGAGCGGGCGGGTCGCCGGAGCCGCAAGTGCCTTGCCACTTCGCGCATCAAACAACCCCTGATGCAATGGACATTCAATGGTTCTGCCATCGAAATAGCCATAGCAGAGATTGGCGCCCTGATGTGAGCATCTGGCCAGTGAGACTGTAATGCCATCGGGCGTGTCATAGACAGCATAGGTCTGCCTGGCCAGACGTGCTTCCGTGACATCGCCCCTGAAGCAGTCTTCGATGGCAATCAGATTCTGCCAGACACTCTCTTGCGGCATGTCAGAGTTTGGCGTTTGCCCCAACGGTCTTCGGGTTCCGGGTCTTCCGGTTCTGGAGAATCTGGCGCAGGATATCAATATGGGCACCGAGATAACCGCGACTTTCAACATGCACATGCCCCTCAAGGATCCTGTGCAGGCGCGGCAGGGCATGAAACGGCACCGAAGGCGCGTAGTGATGCTCGGCATGATAGTTCATGTTCCAGCAGAGAAACCGCAGGGGCCGGGATGAAAGGTTTGTCCGGGTGTTTTCGCGCATATCAGTGATGTTTGGCCGGCCGACATGCTCCGTCATGCGGATGGCGCGCATGACCGGCTCGCTGATAAACATCGGAATCCACCAGAGAAACAGCAGGCCCCACCATCCGGAGAGGACGCTGGCGAGAAGAATGACACCATAGAGCGCGGAATAGAGTCGTGCCTCGCGCACAATCGCACTGTGCTCCTGCCGGGGGACAAAGCGCTGCTCATCGGCGCTCAGCGACCCGAAAGCATGCCGAACGAGTTCGGAGAACTTGGCGCGCCAATAGGGAACACCGGAAATATAGAGAACATATGTCCCGAGGGAAATCGGCAGTTCGATCAGTTCCGGGTCGCGGCCATGAAG
>JAPOSK010000515.1 GCA_026709725.1 Paracoccaceae bacterium
CATATTCTCGGCCTGCTGGTTGAAGGGAAAGCAGAGGATATTGTGGATATCGACATTGCCGGAAAGTCCGATATCGCCGACTATCTGGTGGTGGCCTCGGGGCGCTCAAGCCGACAGGTTGTTGCCCTCTGTGAAAAAATCACCGAATCCCTCAAGGCCGTATACGGTATGACTGTCGGCATCGAAGGCAAACAGCAGGGCGACTGGGTTCTCATCGATGCCGGTGATATCATTGTGCACCTCTTCCGACCCGAGGTCCGGGAGTACTACCAGCTTGAAAAGATGTGGCTTCCCGAGGCGCCATCAGACCCTTCACGCTGATGAGGGTGCACCTTCTTGCCATCGGCAAAATCCGTACGGGGCCTGTTGCAACGCTGACTGAAGATTACATCACACGTTACAACCGTCTTGCCGGTCCTCTGGGAATCGGGCCGCTTGCGGTGCGTGAGGTCGAGCATTCCTGCAAGGATCCATTAAAAAAACTGCTTGACCGCAAGTGGGATGCAGACAGCAATACGGCCCGTTATGCGCTTGATGCATCCGGATCGTGCTTGACCAGTGAAGCCTTCGCCCAACGGCTGGCATGTCACCGGGAGGAGAACATCGCCGATCTTGTCTTTGTTATCGGCGGTCCGGATGGTTTTGGCTCCAGGGGTCTGCCGTGCGACCTCCCTCGCCTCTCACTTGGCCCCATGACCTATCCGCATTTACTGGCCAGGGCCGTCCTTGCCGAACAGCTGTATCGGGCGACGACGATTCTTGCAGGCACTCCGTATCATTCCGGCCATGTCTGACAGTCCGGCAAAATGGAGAGAATTGTGAGGGAGAGATTCTTGTGATCGCCCGGGCCGGTCCAGTCGCCCTTTGCATCCTGGATGGGTGGGGACTTGTGCCGCCGGGCCCGGGGAATGCCCCTGTTCAGGCCAACACCCCGGTTTTTGACCGCCTGTTGCGCGATTGGCCCAACACCAAACTCACCGCGCATGGGCCTGCTGTCGGACTCCCTGAAGGTGTGATGGGAAATTCGGAAGTTGGCCATCTGCATATCGGGGCAGGCCGGGTTGTGCCCATGGATCGGGTCCGCATCGATGAGGCAATCAAGGATGGTTCACTTGCCGACAATGCATCACTGAAGGACTTCGCTCAGTCTGCCATCACGGCTGATGCCGCAATTCATGTTGTGGGGATCATTTCGGATTCCGGTGTCCATGGGTTGAGCGCTCATGTTGTTTCCCTCTGTTCAATCCTTGCCGATGCCGGTGCCAGAATCCATATCCATGCCCTGACGGACGGACGTGATTCCCTTCCCGGTCTTGCAGCAGGACATCTGGAATCGCTCACCAACCGCCTCCCTGAGGCAGCAGGTGTGGCGACAATCACTGGTCGATACTACGCCATGGATCGTGACCGGCGCTGGGCACGAATTGAGAAGGCGTGGCGCGCGATCATGCTCGCTGAGGGGCGCAGGGTCTCGTCATCGGCAGATGCTGTTGCCCGGGCCAGCCTAGCCGATGAGAGCGACGAGTTCTTCCAGCCTGCGGTCATGCATGACTATCAGGGTGTCCGACCCGGCGATCAGTTTCTCTTCACGAACTTTCGCTCCGACCGGATGCGGCAGATCACCGCTGCCATTGCCGACCGGGACTTCAGTGCATTTGCTACCATCGACAGGCCTCCCCTCGGCCCGATCCTGAGCATGGTCAAGTATTTTGACCCACCACGTTCCTGGATGCAGCATCTGTTTGATCGCCTCGCCATTCCGAACGGCCTTGGTGCCTGGTTGGCCCAGCACAACCGTACCCAGTTTCGTCTTGCAGAGACTGAGAAGTTCCCCCATGTCACCTATTTTTTCAA
The DNA here is from genome assembly GCA_026709725.1 of Paracoccaceae bacterium. Classification (GTDB taxonomy): domain Bacteria; phylum Pseudomonadota; class Alphaproteobacteria; order Rhodobacterales; family Rhodobacteraceae; genus MPNP01. The sequence continues at coordinate 1,855 of JAPOSK010000515.1, forward strand.
TGGAGGTGTTGAGGCCTGTTTCCGGGGTGAAGAGCACAGCATGGCTCCGAGCCCAAAGGTGGCCACCTACGATCAGGCGCCCGCCATGGCCGCCCCTGAGATCGCTGCGCGCTTTACCGAAGCCACTGCCCGCGACTTCGATTTTATTCTGGTGAATCTCGCCAACCCCGACATGGTTGGCCACACCGGCAGCCTCCCGGCTGCGATTGCGGCCTGTGAAGCGACCGATGCAGCCCTCGGCAGGATCGAGGATGCTGTCAAAAGCAGGGGGGGGCGACTGATTGTGACTGCCGATCACGGCAACTGCGAAATGATGATTGACCCGACCACCGGCGCGCCCCACACAGCCCATACGACCAGTCCCGTTCCCTTTCTCATCGCCCATGACTCCGGTATCAGGGTGCTCAATCCCGGCACCCTGACAGATATTGCGCCGACAGTCCTGGACCTTCTTGATCTCGCACCACCCCCTGAAATGACCGGTCGCTCGCTTATTGATTGATTCGTTATCCCATCTGCGGTCCGGTCCTGGGGGTTGGTATCTCTGCGATCTTATGGTAGGGGCAATCCCACCCCAGACCGGTTGCCCTGTCGGGATTTGGCGGGATGTTGAAATCTGAGAGTTCTGTCCATGCGATCCAGTCACACATGTTTTGGCATCATGCTTGCCGCGACCCTTCTGACCCTCTCTCTTCCCGTGCCGGCTCAGGAAGAAGAGGAAACCATCGAACTCTCCACATATGAGAATCTATCGCTCTTCAGCGAGATCCTGACCCGGATTCAGGAGGATTATGTCGAGGAAGTCAATGAGACAGAACTCATTCAGGCCGCCATTAACGGCATGCTTCTCTCCCTTGATCCTCACTCATCCTACATCCCTGACAAACGCTACTCTTCAGTGCAGGAGCGGACATCGGGGCAGTTTGGCGGCCTCGGCATTGAGGTGACCATGGAGAATGGTTTTGTCCGGGTTATCTCACCCATTGATGATACACCCGCCGCTGAGGCGGGTCTTCAGGCCGGTGATTTCATTACTGGCATTGACGGTGAGACTGTCATGGGAATGACCCTTGACCAGGCTGTCAAACGCCTCCGCGGTGAGCCTGGATCCGCAGTGACCCTTACAATTGACCGCGAAGAGGAAGAGGCCCCGTTTGATGTCGAGATCACGCGGGCGATCATAAAAATATCCTCGACTGACATTCGTGCTGAGGGCCGTTCACTCGTTGTCCGCGTCAAGGTCTTCAACCGTCAATCCGTGACCGGAATTATCGAAGGGGTTGAAGACATGATCACCGGGGGCAAGCCACTCGCTTCCTATGATGGCGTCGTCCTTGATCTCCGCAACAATCCTGGTGGCCTTCTTGATGTCGCGATTGATGTCACTGATCTTTTTCTCGACTCCGGCGAGATTGTCTCTGTCCGCAATCGTGCTGACTCCTGGCAATCATATGATGCCAAATCCGGGGATATTCTTGACGGAATTCCCATCGTCGTCCTGATCAACGGCGGCTCGGCTTCAGCCTCGGAAATCGTTGCCGGTGCCCTCCAGGATCACAACCGTGCTGTCGTGGTTGGAACGCAGAGTTTTGGCAAGGGATCTGTCCAGTCTGTATTCCGCCTGGGAGAGAGGTTCGGTGGAATGCAGTTGACGACGGCGCGCTACTACACACCTTCGGGTCGCTCTATTCAGGGCAACGGCATCACGCCGGATATCATCATCCAGCACCGCCTCTCCACACCAACTCCTGACGATGATGAGCCAATCGAGGAATTCTACTCCGAGTCCGATCTCCCCAACAGCCTTGAGACCATCCAGACCAATCAGGAAATCGAGGCTTCGGAAACACGTGCTGAGGAAGAGGTCAGTCGTGAAGAGCTGATCCGCAACGATCCCCAACTCGCCACAGCCCTTGATATCCTGCGCAGTCTCGCCGTGCTGAAATCCTGAGCAGCCTGCACCCCGGCCCGGGACATTCCAAGATCGTTCGTCTCGCATATCAATGGTTCCCGTGCCCAAAACGCTCACCCATCGTCCCGATCCGGCCCTCTACCGACCCTGCGTCGGCATCATGCTGGCCAACGCTGTCGGCAAGGTCTTTGTCGGCCAGCGCATTGACAGCCATCAGGAGGCCTGGCAAATGCCACAGGGCGGGATTGATGCCGGCGAAGACCCCATGGCAGCCACCTTGCGCGAGCTCCATGAAGAGACATCCATCACCGCCGACCTTGTTCAGAGAATTGCCACGCGCGATGATTGGCTTTATTACGATCTCCCCACCGAACTCATCCCGCATCTGTGGGGCGGTCGCTATCTCGGGCAGCGACAAAAATGGTCCCTCTACCGCTTCACCGGAACCGACATCCAGATCTCCGTCGATACAGCAAACCCCGAATACTCCACCTGGCAGTGGCTGCCCTTTGATGAGCTGGCCAAGCGCATCGTTCCATTCAAAATGGAGCTCTATCTTGAGGTGATGGCCGGATTCGCTCCCCATTTCGAAAGTCCGGCCCGATCTGGGCCGCCATCATGATCCCGCCCCGGAGCACACAGGACACTGACGCGAATGGTGATCTCCGCACCAGCGTCGACACCCGTGCTGTTGGTCTCGAAATCGGTCTTGACTTTATCCGCCTTGCCACCGGTCGGGAGCATCTGCACTATGGCCTGTGGCAGCCCGACCAGCAGATTGCCCTTGCCAACCTCTTCGCCGCTCAGGAAGCCTACACCGACAAACTTCTTGAGATGCTTCCCGATCAATCCGATCTTGCCATCCTCGATATAGGTGGCGGCGCCGGCGAAACCGCCAGGCGGCTTCTCAAATTGGGACACAGTGTCGATGTGATCGTTCCATCCGATACCCTTATGGAGCGTTGCCGCGTCAATCTTTCCGATCGCGCCCGCCTCTATCACAGCACCTTTGAAGATTTCCGGGCAGAACGGACCTATGATGTGTGTCTGTTTTCCGAGAGCTTTCAGTATGTCCGCCTTGAGGTTGGTCTCAGAAAAGCAAAAAGCCTCCTCAAACCAGGTGGCATCATTCTCATCGCTGACTGTTTCCGCAACGATGCCTACACGACGCCCCGCCCTGTTGGCGGTGGTATTCCCCTCGAACGCTTCTATGATGAGATGGAACGCAACGCCCTCACTGCCACGACCACCCACGACATCACTGCGTCTGTTGCCCCTTCAGTCGATCTTGAACGCCAGGTCTATCACTTCCTTCACAACACCCTTCTCCGCACCAGCAGCTCTCTGAAAAGCACCCACCCCAAATCACACAAACTCATCCACATTCTGCTCAACAGAATTCTTGGCTCCAGACGAAAAAAGAAGCTCAACGACCGCCTGCTCGGACATAACCGCACCTCCACCGACTTCATCAAGCACAACACCTACCTCTTCCTCGCCATTACACTGTCCTGACCATGAAGCCCGGAATCATTGATGGGCGGCATGCCGCGGTTTTTGCACATGCTCACCTCCTGAAGTATGTCTTGATGTGTGCAGTTGCTTTTGGTGATTTTCAGCAGTGACGACATGTCTTGCCTCCAATATGGACCATGATCGAAAACCCGACATTATGCCAAAAAGGCCAGCTGCATGCTCACACTGCGGACATGAATTGCATGGAGCGCATGAAGATGTTTCGCCACGATAATGACAGGTCAAGACTGTCCGGGAGTGGCATGAATGTGGTGATTTGGTATGACGGATTGCAATAGTCGCACGACCGTTCATGTCTATGATTTCTTCGCTGGATGTGGAGGGACCAGTTGTGGCTTCCGCTCTGCGGGGATGGAGGTTGGGTTTGCGTTGGACCACGACCCGGACGCAGGAGCAAGTTTCAAAGCGAATTTTCCCGAAGCGCAATTCGAGCGTACGGATATTCGCAAGGTCGATATCGAAGCAGTCCAATCCAGGATGCACCAATCAAATCCAGTGCTCTTCAGCGGGTGTGCACCATGCCAACCCTACACGAGGCAAAAGACCACACGACCGAGGCTGGACCTGGATGAGCGTGTGCCTTTGCTTGACTGTTTTGCGAATCTTGTGGAAAAGTGTTTGCCGGATCTTGTCTTTGTGGAGAATGTGCCAGGATTGCAGAAGCTCAATGCGTGCAGTCAGCCATTTGGAGCTTTCGTGAAGCGACTTGAAGGTGCAGGTTACAAGTTGGACTATCGGCCAATCAAACTTGCCGGATATGGTATACCGCAAACCCGCTGTCGCCTTATCCTCATGGGGAGTCGTCTTGGCAGGGTCCGCTTGCCGGATGAGACTCATGGTCCGGGAACAGCAAACGAGCAATACGTGACAGTTCGGGACCGGATCGCTCATCTTCCACCAATTCAGGCAGGGGAAGAGCATGACGATGTCCCCAACCATAAAGCGGCGAATCTCTCGGCACGCAATCTGGAGCGCATCAAGGCGACACCGGAGGGCGGCGGCAACCGGGATTGGCCGATCAATTTGATGCTCAAATGTCACAGGGGATTTTCAGGCTACAGTGATGTCTACGGCCGGATGTCGTGGGATGCCCCGGCCTCCGGGCTCACGACACGGTGCATAAGCTATTCAAACGGCCGCTTCGGCCACCCGGAGCAGCACAGGGCGATAAGTGTCCGCGAGGCTGCCTGTCTGCAAACATTCCCCGAAGACTACACCTTCAAGGGGAGCATGGCGTCGATGGCAAGGCAGATTGGCAACGCAGTTCCGGTCCGCCTTGCCCGCCTTGTCGGACTTCAGTTCATCAAGCACCTCAAGGACGCGGGTGGTTTTTCCTGATGGCAACATTCAGGACGCGCGCCCGGACAATCGACATGCTTGGGCGACAGCAGATCGCCGGCATCCCAACCGCGATCAGCGAGCTCTTCAAAAATGCGCACGATGCCTACGCCGATCATGTCGTGATTGATTACTATCGCTCGGACGGCCTCTTCGTCCTGCGGGACGACGGAATCGGAATGAATCATGGCGACGTCATGACACGGTGGCTCACCATCGGTACGGAAAGTAAGTTCGACCCTGATCAACGACCGCCGCAAGACCCCGACAAGCCGCCGCGCCAGATGCTCGGAGAGAAGGGTATCGGGCGGCTTGCGATAGCAACCATCGGTCCGCAGTTGCTTGTTCTCACCCGTGCAGGAACTGGTGAGAGCACCTCCGATCTCACGGCAGCCTTCCTGAACTGGGGCATCTTCGAATGGCCCGGCATAGACCTTGAAGATATCAATATCCCTGTGCGATCATTTTCATCAGGTTCACTGCCGTCGGCCCGGGATGTAACCGAGATGGTGGACGAGTTCCGCGATGGCGCCGCAGGAGTGGGGGACAATATTAGGTCCGATTTGCTGGAAAAACTCGAAAGGGATCTGAATCTCTTCGATGTCGACCCGCAGGACATCAACTCCTGCCTTGGAGCGCCATCTCTTGACGCGGGAAATGGTGGAACGCACTTCATCATCAAGCCCGTCTCGCCCCTGCTGGCAGATGATATCGATGGCGATCCCACAATTGGCAAGGCAGCCGCACTCAAAAAGGCGACACCCCTGAAGAAGGCACTGCTCGGGTTCTGCAATACCATGACGCCTGGGGCACAAACTCCGATCAACACCTCGTTCCGTGATCACAGAACGGATGAATTGGTCGAGGACCAGATTGGCCAAGATGAATTTTTCACCCCTGATGAGTTTCAGAACACAGATCACCGGATCAGCGGCGCTTTCGACGATTTCGGCCAGTTCCGGGGAGAGATATCAATCTACGGTGAGACGATGGCCGACCACATTATTCCCTGGAATGGTGCACAGGGCATTCGCACTCTGTGCGGCCCTTTCTCCATTGACTTTGCTGCTTTCGAGGGCGAGAGTCGGCATTCGACCATCCCGCATCAGGATCATGTGAGGCTGGCAAACAAGACCGAGCAGTTGGGCGGGTTGTACATCTACCGAAACGGCATCCGCGTTCTCCCTTACGGTGACACGGATTACGATTGGCTGGACATCGAATTCAGGCGAACGAAGAGCGCCTCCTACTATTATTTTTCGCATCGAAAAATGTTTGGTGCGGTGGAGCTTGATACGGAAAAGAACCATCGCTTGCACGAAAAGGCCGGGCGAGAGGGATTCCAGGAAAACAAGGCCTACCGTCAGTTCCGATCAATACTTCAGAACTTCTTTCTTCAGATTGTGGCGGACTTTTTTCGTGCCGAGGGCATGCATACCGAAGCATTCGAGTCGCGAAAAGACCAGCTTTCAAGGGAAGACAAAGCCAGAAAACAGCGGGAAAAACATGTTCGGGAAAGAAAGAGAGCATTTGAAGACAAGCTGAACGATTTCTTCGAAAGCCTCAGGAACGACAAGCCCCGGAGCAGGGTATCGGCACTGACGGAACGTGTAGAATCGGATTTGCGGGAGGCATGCCAAATAGCGAACAGCGAGTTGGCCGGGCGGACGATCCTTGATCTCGAACGCAAGGCACATTCGGATATCAGAGATATCGAAAATGATTACCGTATCTCGAGACCGCGTATTGGTTTGAGTAAAGCCTCGCTTCGGGACTGGGGTGCGTATGAGTCCGAATATTCGTCACTTCAGAAGGCTGTATTCAGACCGGCATGGAACAGGATTGATGAGATCATTGGTGAAGAGGTCAGAAAGGCAAAGTTGTCACTCAGTCTTCGTGTCAGGACAGAAGCTGCGCTCAATGACCTTGGACAGAAGGTCCGAAAGGATACGGTCAGGTCTGGCCAAAATGTAAGAGCGGAAGCGGACGAAGTTGCCACAAGAGCACGAGAGGTGGCGGCTCAATCACTGAAGGGCGTTGAGTCGGAATTGCGTGAGGTATTCAGTGAGTTTCAAAGAATTGACTTTGCCGGAATGTCCGATGACCTGTTCATTGAGACCAGGGAGGAGCTGGAGACCAGGGTTTTGAATGTTGCGGAAGACCACAGGGTATTGCTGCAGTCGGTATTGGAACAGCTTCAGTCAGTGGATGTAAACGGTGACATCTCGACAGCGGAACAGCTCATGGCGATTGAGCAAAGGAATCTGCTCCTGGAAGAGAAGGCTGGGGCCGACACACAGTTGGCACAGCTGGGAATGGCGATTGAAATCATCAACCACGAGTTTTCGGGAACGATACGGTCGATCCGTATTGGTTTGCGAAGACTGAAGGCTTGGGCGGATGTCAATGAGGGTCTGGTTGATTTGCACAACAGCATCAGGGCGAGCTTTGATCATCTCGACGGATATCTAACGCTTTTCACGCCGTTGCAACGACGACTGTACAGGAAAGCGGTGGCAATTCGCGGCTACGAAATCCGGAACTTTCTGCAGGAACTGTTCGGTGCCCGACTGGCACGCCATGATGTTTCCCTCAGCGCAACGAAGGCATTCGACAGTGCCGAGATCACCGGTTTCCCCTCAAACTTTTATCCCGTATTCGTGAACCTGGTGGACAACGCAATCTTCTGGGTGTCTCAACAGAACCCCCGACAGGAGCGAAGCATCAGGCTGGATGAGCATGATGGAATATTGCTCGTAACTGATACAGGGTCGGGAGTTAATGTTCGCGACCGAGAGGCTATTTTTGAGTTCGGCTTCACTCGAAAACCCGGTGGGCGTGGAATGGGATTGCATATTGGGCGCGAGACCCTGCGCCGTGTCGGGTTCGACCTTGTGTTGATTGATGGCACTGAGGGAACAACATTCGGAGTCGGACCGATGAACGGGTCGGCGAAAGAGTTATAGGAAGAAGTCAATGGATTCCGCAGAAGAAAATTGTGGTCGCAAAATTGCCCAACGCTTTCTTCGAACGGCGGTTGTTGTCGACGACCAAGCCTATATTCTATTGGCCGAAGAGCTTGCCAAGCCGGGATTGAAGGTGCCAGGTCGGCACACACGAGCATCGAGCCAGAACGGTCAGGATGCGGCTGCTCGTGGTTTGATCCACAGTCTGGATGCAGGTGCTGTTATGGATGCATTCTCAGCACTTGGAATTATCTGTGGTGTGGTCAACCCAAATGATGATGCGATGGAAACGGTGCGGCAGGCAGACATCGTGATCATTGACTGGCTTTTGAGGGACGGCAAACCTGATCACACAATCAAATTGATCCAAGAGCTGTTTGGATGTGAAGATCGGAATTCGCTCCGACTCCTGGCCATTTATACCGGAGAAACAAATCTGAAAGAGATCTCCGTGAAGATTTCTGGAATCCTGCAAGACGCTGATCTTGATCCTGTGATGACGAGAAATGACACATCAATCCTGTATCGACATGGTCAGGTGGTTCTTTATGCCAAGTCTGGTGTGAATTTGGCGAATGAATTGCTGTCCCGCAGGGTTCCTGAGAGGGAGTTGCCAGGGAAGCTGGTTGAGGATTTCGCGTCAATGACTGCGGGATTGCTCCCTGCCATTGGGCTCACCTCGCTGACTGCGGTTCGAGAGGGGACACACAAGGTCCTTGATCAGTTCAGTGCCGATCTGGATCCTGCGTATCTTGCGCACAGGGCATGCCTTTCCAATGCCGAAGATGCAGAACACCAGATTGTGGCCCATGTCGCGGAGGAGTTTCGTGGACTCATGGACAGCATGGTGGCGGAAGAGTCTCCTGCCGGAGCGAAGAAAGTGGAGGAGTGGGTGAAACGCAAAGGCAGGGAATTGGGGGAATTCACATTTGGCAAGGAGGGAAAACAACTCAACATTGATGAGACCATAGCCTTGGCGAACCAAGGCCTGGATGCGAGTCCCCAGTTGAAAAGAAATGCCTTCGAAAGCCTTTCAGATGGCTTTGCCGGCAGCAATACCTATGACCTTGACGAGCGATTGGCTTGGATCATGAGTTTTCGAACGGTCTACAATACACCGTCACCGACCTTGTGGCTCGGCACCATCGTGACTGCGATATCCGATAACAATGAGCAGCATCTGATCTGCATGAGGCCCCGATGTGATTGCGTAAGGTTGACGGGGCTGACGAAATTCCTGTTTCTGCCATTGGTTGACCCGAGAAAAGAGATGGATCAGATCGTCGTCAGGATCGAGGATGAATACAAGCGGCTGGGCATCAACGGTGATCCCGATGGTTGGCAACTCATAAAATTCAAGCCGGTGAATGGGAGCAATACCGTCTCAGCGTCGGCAGATGATGATGGATTGAAATTCAAGGATCTCGGTGGGGTCGAATATACGTGGCGCGGTGAACTGAAGGCCGAGTATGCACAAAGGATCGCCCAGAACTTTGGGGAGAAACTGAGCCGTGTAGCGATAGATGAATCTGAATGGTTGAGACGATCAGCCAGAAAACAGGTCTGATTGCCCAGTCCGGGGCAAGGAGATGTTGTGAATTGACAGGGTTATCGGTTTGTACGGATACAATCAGGTGAGTTTTGGGCAGGCGCAAACCATGCAATGCGGGCTCGGGAATTGACGTCGGCAGAATGGAGAGGGCGCAATCGCTTCATCACTGGATTGGATCTTGAGATGATGGAGAAGGATTTTGAAACAGGTCATGTACCATGCTGTCACGCAATCCGTGTGCTGTGACTTTCAACCAGAGGACAGAGCACAAAGTGGGCGTATCCGATATGCTGTCCTGTGACATTGTGTCGGAACCTGTTGAGTCTTTCCTCACTGTTTCGTGTATGGCTGCACATGTCAACCATGGCGGCACGCAAGGCAGGAGGGTTGCAGGGGAATGCCGGGATATGCATGCCTGATATGCGAGCGCGGGATGCAGATATCCTTGTGCCGAACTTCAAGTCGAAGGTCACAGGGGTGACGGCAACGATTGTGCAGTTGACCCGACTGCATCAGAAGGTTGCCCGTGTTGCAATTGTTGGAAGGTGCCCCGCGCATGACCTGCCGGTGCTGACGATCACGCAACTGCTGAAAAGTTGGCGTCGCCCGCGGATCTGGCATGCACGACGGAATGGCGAACTGATTGCAGGGCTGTTCTTGAAACGACTGTTCGGTATGAACATCGCAGTTGTCTTCACCTGTTCCAATCCACGCCCCCGGACAGGATTGACGCGTGCCATGCTGCGTCACGTTGATGCGATCGTGGGGACCTCAACTGCAATGCAGGACTCGATGCCACAGCCATTGACAGCCATTGTGCCGCATGGGATTGATCGCACCGTCTTTCGGCCAGCTGGTGATCGGGCAGCAGTCCGGAGGCAGCTGGGATTGCCCGGTGGGTTTCTGATCGGGTCGTTCGGGCGAATCCGTCCGGAAAAGGGAACGGATGTCCTGGTTGATGCCGGGCTTGGACTTCTCAGGGAGGGGCGGGATGTCCGATTTCTTGTCGTTGGCAAAGTGGCACGCGGACATCGTTCGTATTTTCAAGGCCTGCAGCATCGGATTGCTGCCGCTGGAATGCGTGAGCGGTTTCTCTTCCGTGAAGCGGTACCTTATGAAACGATCCCGCTCTGGTATCAGGCACTTGACCTCTTTGTCGCCGTTCCGCGCTGGGAAGGGTTTGGCTTGACAGTTCTGGAAGCCATTGCAAGTGGTGTCCCCGTTGTTGCGTCACGGCAGGGTGTCTTTGCGAGCATTGTTGCACCCGGCAGGACAGGGCATCTTGTTGCATGCGATCGTCCGGGAGATGTACGTGAAGCCATTGCCATGATGGTCGGTGATCTTACCGGGACCAGGGGAGCCTATCGGGATGTGATGCGCCACATCCCGGACGCGTACCATATTGAGACAGAAGCCCGACGGCTCCTTGATCTTTATGAAGATCTCCTCGGCAGACAATTGAGCCGTAACCGGGTCTGAGTGCGTTGTGATGGCAGGGTCGGGTGAGTTGGGCGGCATGGCGAAACGTGTAATCAGCAGGCAAACCCAGGATGTCATCAGTGATGAAGTCCGGTATCACAAGGAGATGGGCTACAAGCAGGTGTTGTCTCAGGACAACAATGACGGGGAGGAAGCAGAGTGTCGCGATCCGGGGGCAATCATCTGGATGCTTGCCGGTGTGTTTGTCTACCGGTTCCTCTCAACACTCCTGATACTTTTTGGTATCTTCTGTCTGCTTGCAGCCCTCGCCCATGTCAACGCGGACATGATTGTCGAGTCCTATCCGCTGATGGAGCCGCATCTTGAGGTCCTGGCAATGATTGTGGAGAGGATCATGGTTCCTCGTTAGGGTCGTCAGGATCCTGGGAAAGCCAGTCAGGGATGGACTCCCGTTTGATCATGTCTTCAATGGTTGGTCGGGACCGGATTTGTGAAAATCTGTCTCCACTGACCATCACTTCGGGTACCAGAGGCCGACAGTTGTATTCGGATGCCATGGACGCACCATAGGCCCCGGCATGCAGAAAGGCGACACGATCCCCCGCGCTGAGCGACGGCAGGAGCCGGTCGCGCGCAAATGTATCGCTGCTTTCACAGATTGGCCCCACGACATCATGCGGGGTCCACCTGCTCTCGGGATCAGCCTCCCGGAACGGGATGAGGTCATGCCAGGCATCATACATTGCCGGACGAAGCAGGTCATTCAAGGCTGCATCAAGGATCAGGAACCTGCGATCAGCAGTCTCTTTCACATAGAGGACTGTGGCGATCAGAATACCGGCCGGGCCGATCATTGAGCGGCCGGGCTCAATGATGAGTTCGCAGTCAAGATCGCCGAGAGTTTCCCCAACCAGCCGGGCAAAGTCGGCAATGGCCGGAGGCAGTCCCGCCTCATGCTGATAAGCAATGCCGATCCCGCCGCCAATATCGAGACTCTCGACGGTCTCGCCCTGTTTCCGGAGGTTGCTGACAAGTTCCGCTGTCCGGTTGAAGGCGGCACGATAGGGCTCAAGTGAGAGGATTTGGGAGCCGATATGAAGTGCAAGCCCCTGCGTTCGGATATGAGCCATTTCCCCGGCCATACGCCAAACCTCCAGAATGTTGGCAAAATCAATACCGAACTTGTTCTCGGCCATACCCGTTGTGATCTTTCTGTGGGTCTGTGCCCTGACATCGGGATTGACCCGCAAGGCCACGGGCGCGACCATCCCGAGTGAGCACGCGATGTCATCAAGAGCCTTGAGCTCCGGTACACTTTCAACATTGAATTGCCGGATTCCAGCCACCAGCGCAGCATGCATCTCCTCGCCGGTCTTGCCCACACCGGCAAAGACAATGCGTGCCGGATCAGCACCCGCCGCCAGGGCCTTGGCGATTTCGCCGCCCGAAACCGCATCAAATCCCGCGCCTCTCCGTACGAGATGGGAGAGAATGGCCAGACTCGGATTGGCCTTGAGTGCGTAGCAGACAAGGTGCGGCAGATCCCGGAAGGCGTCCTGATAGGCTTTGAGATTTCGCGTGATCTCATTGCCGGCGTAGATGTAGCAGGGGGTCCCAACCGCCTCGGCGATCACGTCTGCAGCCACATCCTCACATGTCAGGATCCCGTCCCTGTAGCAGAATGGGTTCGGGCCCGGATCCATCTTTCCGCGAGTCATGATCGCCCCGTGTCACTCGCCCGGTGCGACTCATTCTGCATCAGGATGATCTGCATAAACCCCGTCAGGGTATGTCGGTTCACCATACTGTCCACAGCCGGTCAGCAGGATGATCGACGCAAGGACAATCAGGAGATGTGAAGTCGGGTTTTCCATAATTCAACCTGTCTTTGAACCTCATTTGGTGCAGTGCCACCGAAGCTGGAACGGCTTTTGACTGACGCCTCCAGTGTCAGCCGCCGCTGGATTGCGGGGGTCAGGAGCGGATGGATTGCCTCAAGGGCATCGGGGGGAACCGTATCAAGTGAACAGTCACGTCTGTCAGCTTCCTTGACCAGCTCGCCAACAATGTGATGCGCTTCACGAAAGGCCAGATTGTGCTCCTGAACGAGAATGTCGGCAAGATCCGTGGCCGTCGTATGCCCGTGCCCAGCTGCAATACGCATGGCCTCAGAATTGATCGTGATGTGCTGCATGATGTCAGTCATGACAATGAGGGCCATCCTGAGCGTGTCTGCTGCATCAAACAGTGGCTCCTTGTCTTCCTGCAGGTCCTTGGCATAGGCAAGCGGCAACGCCTTGATGACCGTGAGCAGGCCAACAAGACCACCAAGGATCCGACCGACCTTCCCCCGGATGAGCTCGGCAACATCCGGATTCCGCTTTTGCGGCATGATTGAAGAGCCCGTCGCCAGGGCATCAGGCAGGGTGATGAAGCCGAACTGTTGTGAGGACCAAAGCACGAGTTCTTCTGCCAGACGGGAAAGATGCACTCCAGCGATTGATGCAGCGGCCAGAAACTCCAGCACGAAATCCCGATCACTGACAGCATCAAGTGAGTTGGCCATCGGGCCCTCGAACCCCAGCTCTCCGGCTGTGAACGCGCGATCAATGGGGAAGGATGTCCCGGCAAGTGCCGCTGCACCGAGCGGACACATGTTGCCGCGTCGGCGGGTATCATTCAGGCGTCCCTTGTCACGCTCAAGCATCTCCACATAGGCGAGGAGGTGATGCCCCAGGGTGACAGGCTGGGCATTCTGGAGATGGGTAAGACCCGGCAGGATCGTTTCTGCATGATCGGCCGCCCCTCGCACCAGCGTCACCTGCAATGCCTCCAGGCACTCAACGATTCCGTCGATGGCATCGCGGAGCCAGAGCCGCAGGTCAGTGGCGACCTGATCGTTGCGGCTGCGGGCTGTGTGCAGACGACCGGCTGCCGGACCAATTGTGTCGGTGAGCCGGGCTTCGATATTCATGTGGATATCTTCAAGCTCTGTCGCAAAGGGGAATGTCCCTGCCTCGATTTCCTGCTCAATCGCCAGAAGACCCTGCTCAATCGCCTTCATGTCCTCCTCACTGAGAATTCCCTGTCGTGCCAGCATTCGGGCATGAACAATTGAGCCTCGGATGTCTTGGCGGTATAGTCGCTGATCATAGGAGATCGAGGCATTCATTTCCTGTATCAGTGTGTCGGGTTCCTGACAGAATCGGCCGCCCCACATCGGGTTGACCGGGTCTCGTCCTGCCATACTTTTTGCTCCATGCTGAATGAGGACACTTCCGATGCGTTTCATCTTCCCACGGGTTGCCATTTATGTGCTGACCTGCCTCTTGACAATACATGCCACCGGACTGAATGCTGATCAGGACCTGGCTGCACTTCGGGATGGCAGCCTCAGGAAACTTGTCATCCACGATGCCCCCAAAGCCAACACCTATGGCCCACTCGAGGCCATGGATGGCAGCCGGACGCATCTTCAGGACCTCGACAGCACCGTTCTCGTTGTGAATTTCTTTGCCGTCTGGTGCGCACCCTGCCGGATCGAAATGCCATCCCTTGATCAACTGCAATCGCAGTTCAACGCCGAGGACCTGACTGTCCTTGTCATTGCCACCGGACGGCATGCCGAGGGTGCCATTGAGACCTTCCTGACCGAGACCCGGATCACCAATCTCACCATCCTTCGTGACCCCACCGGCGCCTTCAGCCGCTCACTCGGCGTCTTTGGTCTGCCCACCACCCTGCTTCTTGATGCAAATCGTGATGAAGTCGCTCGCCTCGTCGGTGATGCGGACTGGGACAGTGCATCGGCCGTCGCCATCATGACCCGCATGCTGGAGGGTTGACATGTCCCGGGCTGAACGGGTTCCGGATCTGGCGACAGCAGCCTCTCATCGGCCAGTGCCGCCCGCCAGATCCCAATCCGATGCCGCTGATCACCTCCACTCGCCGACACTGCCGGTGCGGATCACCGTCCCATCGCCGCTCAACCCCCATCTCCAGGTGATGGGAGATCATCAGGGTCTGCACCAGACCGCTCGTGTTTTCCAGGATCCGCCGGAGAGTCAGTGATGATGACATTGATGAGCGAGACACCCGAGCCGGACGCAGACATGGCGGTGTCCATTCTCAGGCCACCCGCATCACTTGATCGGTATTTTGCCATCCGGAGACATGCATTCGCCCTGCCCGGGATTCTCATCAGGGCCCTGATGCCGCGCCCCGTCCGTGATCACGATCCCGCACCGGTCACCTACCGTCTCTATGGTGACCCGTCGCGGGGCGCGCAGATCCTTGCGGGTTGGGACCCTGATAACAAGGAGAGTGCACCCCTTATGGGCAGACTCGGGCGGAACAGTGCCGGACAGGATGTCGGTATCAATGATATCGGGGGGTTTTTCTGGCTCGACGATCTCCTGTCCATCCGCACCAATGCAGCCATCCGGTTGACACAACACGTGATCGCAGTGTGGATCAGGGAACATGAAAACCGTTCAGGTCAGGCCTGGCAGTCCACCCGGATCGCCCATCGGCTCATTGCCTGGATACGGGCGGCACCCTTGCTTCTATTTGATGCTCCCGACCGTCTTCGATCGGATTTTGCCAGGAGTATTGCCCACCACGCAGTCCTTCTCAACTGTTGCCGCCTGCTTCCGGGATCCGGTCTCACCCCCATTGCAGTCAGAACAGCCCTCATCCTTGCCCGGGTGTTCCTGAAGCGACCGGATGCGGTGTCATCAGGTACCCAGGATCGCTTCGCGGGGACCTTCCGTCGCTGGCTTCAGCGTGCAGCCTTGCAGCCGGACACCAATCCCCAGGATGTTCTCAGGGCCGGGTTTCTGCTCTCACTGGTCATTGAGACCTGCCGACACCTCAATGCGGCGATCACCCCGGCCCTGTCAACCGTGGCGCATGATGTTGCCGGACTGCTTGCCGCCATGCGCCTCACCAATGCCGAGCTGTGCCGTCTGGCCCATGGCGGTCTGACGCCGACCGGTCTCCTGTCCGGGACTCTTGCAACCCTTGGCGTGCATGCCCCATCGTCCGGGTCTGTCAATTCCGCAGCATGCACCAGCATGATGACAGGCGGCATCCATGCCGTCATGAACACGAGAGGGTCGCAAAACGCTGCCGGCAGGGTTGACCCGACCGCCCTCTCTCTCGAGCTTGCAGTCGATGACGAAATCCTTCTGATGGATAGTGGTGATGCCGGGGGGTTCACCGACAAACTCGCCGATTGGGTCAGGGCTGAACACGGTTGCAGTGCAGTTCATCTTGCACGGACACCATCCTTCACCGGGGACAATCAGCCCGTGCCATCCGCAGGTATCATGTACGGGACAATCAGCCGTTCCTGTCAGGAGACACTTCACGCATTGCACCGCACAGCATCCCATAACGGCTATCAGAATACCTGCCAGGCCACGATTGAACGCACGTTGGCCCTTGCCCGTGATGGTGCATGTATTGAGGGTCTTGACACAATCACCATCAACGCGGAGGCAGAAGACAACCCGGTTTTCGTTCGCATCTCCTTCAATATCCATCCGATGGTTGAGATTGTTGATGACGAATCTGCCCTCTCCGAGGTCCGTCTGCGTCTGCCCTCAGGGAAACTCTGGCAGTTTGCCCTCACTGATGGCCGGGCCTGTGCCATCGCGGACACGATCTTTGTCAATGATCTTGATCATGAGATCTGGAAAACCTCCCGCCTGCTTGTCCATGAGACCCTGACCTCCAGACAGTCTCATCTTGCCTGGTCCTTTGCACGTGTGCCGGATTGACCGGCACCCCCAGGCAGCCAAACACAATGCAGCACGCAAACCCGGCATTCCGTCCACTGCTGATCGTCAGCATCATGATCCTGATCACCGACCAGGTCCTGAAATATGTCATGCTGGTGCTCCTCAATCTCGACACACACGGGGTCATTGTGGTGATCCCTGACTATTTTCGACTGGTTATGGTCTGGAACACGGGGATCAATTTCGGTCTTTTCAGCAACGCCGGTATCGCCACTCGCTGGATTCTGGTGGTTCTGGCCGTCTTTATCGTAATCCTGCTGCTCAGGCAGGTTCTCTCCCGTACGCAAAGCCGCAGCACGGGCATCTTTGCAGGACTTCTCTGTGGTGGTGCAATCGGCAACGCCATTGACCGGGTCTTTCATGGAGCCGTTGTTGATTACCTCAATATCTCCTGCTGCGGTTTCACCAACCCCTACGCATTTAATGTCGCCGATATCGCCGTCTTTGCAGGCCTCCTCGGTTTGTTGTATTGCTGGCCGCGATCAGTCTAGCAGCCAAGGGGTCAGAGCGCATGAAAATCCCGGTCAGACCGTGCATAATCGCCGCCTCTCTCGCTGTGTCCATCACGCTCGCCGGTTGTTCCGGTCGGGAGGGCGTGACCCCGGATCTGGCCCGCTACCACAGCAAGGGCGCGCCTGATGAATTCGCCGTCGTTGTCTACAACCGGATCACCACGCCGGACCGCACCACAACCCTCCCCGAACCCGGCACATCCCAAAGCCGCGCCAGACAGGATCCTGAAGCGATTGTTGATCGTGTTCTCGGTGGGCAGTCCGCCTCACGCCGTGATGCCCGAACTCCTGCCGCCGATGCGGGTCTCCTCAGCCACATGGCCACGCGCGGTATCCATGATGATATCCGCCGGATCACCGCTCAGGAGGATCTCAGGATCCGCCGTGCCAATCCGGGACGGCTTCTTGAAAGAGTCTTCCGTACCGATATCTATTATCGGGCCTACGAAGACATGACCCTTGATCCCGCCATCGAAACCGAAAGACTCTTGAGTTCCGGCTACCGTGTTCTCGCCCCGCCACCTGATCCCGTGTAAGCCCTGTCACCACAGAGTTGGCCCTTCTGCCGGCCCCCCGGCATTGGTCCGGGTGACAAATCCCTTCGACGACGAGACCGGCAGCACCGTCCATATCACTGTCAGTCTGACCAGTCAGAAATGCTATGAGGACAGGCAGCCGTTTCCACCGGACTGCCTGCATTCTTCAGTTGATGCTGATCTCTCCTGCCTGCCCCGGCATAACCCGCAGGCAGGCACCTGCTGGCGGTGATGATGTCAGCCAGTCTGTCTCCTGACCGAATCCGGGAGATGTCAGAATGATGCCCCCAGGAAGGTGGACATATGCACGTGTGTGTTGCCCGTGCTTCAGCTGCATTCGGTCGCCACTGCCTTCATGCCCAGCGCATCTTCGACTTTTTGGGGTTTCTGCCCGACAAATCGTGCGATGTCAGCGGCCTCATACCCGCGTCGGGCAAGCTCCCTGATAACCCGAATGTGGGTGCGGTGATTTTCGTAGAGCTCGGTGATGTTTTCCCTGCGGATATCATTCGCATCATCCCCCCTGTGCCGGGTCGCAGAGAATGCCTGTTCCGATTCATAACAGTTCGGCAGGATTGCCGGTCGAGGAAAGAGTTCGCTCATTGGAATTGACTTGCCATCAGGTTGGACGATGCGCACATGATCACGCGTCAACAAACGGGGGCGGACGACTCCACAGGAATGGGAAATGATCTGGACTTCCTTGACAATCTGCCGGCAGTAATTTGCGACCCGAACAGATTTTTCGGCAGGATTCAGCCCCCGCTGCAACCGGGGATTGTGGGTGGTGATCCCGGTTGGGCAGGTATTCTTATTGCATTTGAGAGACTGGATACACCCCAGTGAGAAGAGAAAACCCCGGGCAGAGGTGACAAAATCCGCACCTGTCGCAATTGCCCAGGCCACCTCTGAGGGGGTCACCAGCTTGCCGGAGGCGATCAGTCGGATCCGGTCTCTGAGACAATATCTGTGAAGAACATCGGAAGTCAGAGGCAGTGCTTCCTTTATGGGCAATCCGACATTGTCCATCAAGGCCATGGGTGCCGCACCGGTTCCCCCGTCACCGCTGTCGACCGTGATAAAGTCGGGTGCGGACTCAATCCCCCGCTTGTGAATCCGCCTGCAGATCTCTTCCAGCCATTCAAAATTGCCAAAAACGGACTTGAACCCCACCGGTTTCCCGGTCACTTCCCGGACATGCTCGATCATATCCAGAAGTTGATTTGCGTTCGCGATCTCCGGATGGCGGTTGGGCGAGATGGAATCCCTGCCCGCCTCGATTCCCCGAATTCTGGCGATCTCTTCAGTGACCTTGCGTCCTGGCAGGATTCCGCCCTTGCCGGGTTTCGCGCCCTGGCTGAGCTTGATCTCAAACATGCGCACATTGTCAATTGCGGCCACTTCCCGAAGCTTTTCATCTGAAAGTGCGCCGTTGTGATCCCGCACCCCATATTTTGCTGTTCCAATCTGGAAGACAAGATCCGCTCCACCTTCCAGATGATACTCGGCCAGCCCCCCTTCTCCTGTATTCAGCCAGCAGTTTGCCATCCCGGCTCCCTTGGACAGCGCCCGTACCGCCGGTGTTGACAGGGCCCCATAACTCATGCCTGAAATATTGAAGAATGAAGGCGCATTGTACGGTTGCCGGCACCCCGGCCCGATCTCCATCGGAATCATGTCAACTGCGTCTTCCGACAGCGTTGGAAAGGGAAAATTGACAAAGATCGCAGTCCCCGCCGGTGCCAGACTCCGCGTTGAGCCAAATGCCACCGTATTGTCATGATTGTCCGAAGAGCGCTCGACCCAGTCCCGTTCAGCCCGGTTAAACGGCATTTCCTCACGGTCCATGGCAAAGAAGTACTGCCGGAAGAATTCGCCCAGCATCGAGAACAAAGACCGGAACCGACCCAGGACCGGGAAGTTCCGTCGCACCGCATCCCGCGTTTGTGAGACATCCGCAATGAAGATCAATGCAACCGTTGCAAACCCCAACCCCACAGCAAACACAAACAGCTCCGACAGGGACTGCAGCAAACCCAAGGTCACCGCCCCACCAACCACAGTTTGCCGCCCTCCTCATATTCTCCCCGGGCTCCATTCCGGTCCCCATGACCATCCACATGTCATCAA
>JAPOSK010000064.1 GCA_026709725.1 Paracoccaceae bacterium
GGCGTTGTCATGCGAACCGCGCTTGGCGTTGACTATGTGAACGAGGGGGACATGGTGCTGTTCAGCAAGTTTGGGGGGAACACCATCAAACTCCGCGATGAAGAGTATCTTTGGCTGAAAGAGTCGGATTTGTATGGGGTTGCATCCCCGCCGTATTCTGATGAATAATACTTTGGCACAGCATTGATCCCATTGGAGGATTCGACATGAAAGGCAAAGGCAAGTTCGGCACGGGCCACGGCTCGGGCATGGTGAAGGGCCGGTGCGCCGGCAGCAACCGCACCAACAAGGACAAGCCGGTTCACCCCGTTCCGGGGAAGGCTGGCATGGCGATTGGCGGCGGCAAGACCCCGAGCGGCTTCAAAGGCGGTCGGATGTGATGCGATGGCCGTTGACCCGATTTCGGAATTTACTCCGAAGCGGTGGGCTGCGGCCAAGCGCATACTCACCGGTTCTGACGAAAAGCGCGTAAGCGTCGCCGCCGCCGCGAAAGCGGCGGAGGTGCCGCTTCATGTTTTCCGCGCCTGGGTGAGGCGGGCCGAAGAGCGAAGGCCCGACGACCCGCCGGCGATACACGAAATCGCCGACGTCATGCAGCACCGCGACGCTTACATCGCGGACGCGCTGGAAGACATCGGCTGGGATCGGGCCGTCAACGGCACGAAGGAAAACGTCTACCATCAGGGCGAAGTGGTGGGCGAGAAGGTCAAGCACTCCGATTCGCTCCTGTTCAATATGCTGAAGGCGCACAACCGCCGTCGATACGGCGACAAGAGCGAGGTTCAGCACAATCACCGCATCGAGCCTTCCGAGATTTACCAGCGGATGCTGGCCGGCCACAAGATGGCCGAGACGCTTGCCGAGCGTGGCGAGTTGATCGAGGGCGAGGCGCGGGTGATGTCCGATGAAAAGCAAATCACGGTGCTTCCGGCGGAGCCGGAACTGCCGGAGCAGCCGGTTCATGTTCCCGTGGCCGATGGGGATGTGGACTTGGAAATTTCCGTGGAACTGTAGGAGGTTGATATGCCAACCAAAGCACCGAGGAAGGTGAAGACGATCCGCAAGCCGAGGATGACCGACGCGCAGCGGAAAGCCGCCGCCGCGAAAAAGCGGAAATCGGCGGAAGCCCGCATGAAGCTCGCCAAGCAGGGCGAATATCCGAGGCAGGTCAAAACCATGAGCCGGAAAAAGCCGAAGAAGAAGAAGTGATTCATGCAGCCCGCCATCCGCGACATAGACATTTTCGAGTCGATGCCCCCGGTGACGGGGGAAGACGACTGGATGACCTGGTACGAGGGTTTGTCCCCCGCCGAGCGGAATGTCGTCAACGAAATGGCGGGCCAGCTTCCCCGCGTGGCCCCGAATGAGGGGCCGCAGAGGCAAGCCTACAACTCGAAAGCCGATGTTCTGGGTTACGGCGGTGCCGCCGGCGGCGGGAAAACCGCCCTGATCGCGCTGCTGTCCATTCTCGAACATGAGCGCACCGTCGTTTACCGCTACGACGCGAACCAGCTTCGCGGGCTGGTTGACGACTTGGTGCAGTTCATGGGAACGCAGACGGGGCTGAACCGGCAGGCCAACACGTTCTATTTCCCCGACAGGCAGGGGCATATGATCGAGTGGGGCGGGATTGGCAAGCCGGGTTCCGAGCAGGTCTGGCGTGGCCGCGCCCACGATTTGCTGTGCGGCGACGAGGTGACGGAGCTTGCCCAGCGCAAGCTGCTGTTTCTGTTGACATGGATGCGTTCCACCAAGCCTGGGCAGCGTTGCCGCAGCATTTTCACCTTCAACCCGCCCGGATCATACGACCCGGACACCGGCGAGATTCCGCAGGGCCGGTGGGTTATTCCGTTTTTCGGCCCGTGGATTGACGACACTTGGCCGGAAGAGGAACAGGCGATGCCGGGGGATTTGCGGTGGTTCATCCGCGACGAGGCCGGCGAGGAGGAGGAGGTTGACGGGGACGAGCCGAGGGAAGTGAAAATCGGCGGGGACATCCGCGTGGTGAGGCCGCAGTCGCGCACTTTCATTCCGGCGACGGTGCAGGACAACCCGTTTTTGAAAGGCACGAACTACGAATACACCTTGGCGGCGCTGGAATCGCCCTACCGGGAGCAAATGCTTTTGGGTTCGTTCAAGGACACGATTACGGACCATCCCAAGCAGGTGATCCCGACGAAGAGGCTTGACGCGGCGATGGGTCGATGGGACCCGGATTTCATGCTGGGCAAGCAGATGAGCGCC
>JAPOSK010000309.1 GCA_026709725.1 Paracoccaceae bacterium
CGCCCGAATCCTGCCAGCAATGCACCGCGCCTCCCTCTGACGCAATCCCGTGTTGGTCAGTGTCACAGCGGCCCGCAGGGCACTTGCCAGCTGAGGGCCTTTTTTGACGCAGTCGCTGATCGTCGTCAGTGCCGCTTCAAGATCGGGGTCAACGACATCCCGCCAGACACAGTCCAGGGCTGCCCTGTCAATGGCATCAAGTGCCGTTTGTACATGATGATTGATCAGCAACTCTTCCGACCAGTTGCCGCCAAATGAAACCATGCTGAGTTTTTTCCTTAGACTCGTCATAAGAACAAATTACCTATATTAATCTTGAATGTCAAATTCATTTTGTATATTTAACATTCATAAAACATATAAAGGGTAAAAAAATGACTCCTATGCGTTTTATGTACATAGATATGAACAGTTTCTTTGCCAGCGTCGAGCAGCAGATGGATCCGGCACTGCGCGGCCGGCCTGTTGGCATCACGGCAATGGCTTCCGAGTTCGGGGTATGTGTAGCGGCATCATATGAGGCCAAGGCATACGGGGTGACGACCGGGACTCGGGTCTACAAGGCCCGAAAGCAATGTCCTGATATTGTTTTTCGTCCGAGTCGGCATCGATTGTATGTGCGTGTGAATCAGAAGATTGCCGAGGTGATTGATACAATCGCCGAACTGGACCGTGTGCGTTCCGTTGATGAGTTCCAGGTGGCACTGGGTGGGCGAACCAGCGACCTCGGCGCAGCAATGCTTCTGGCATGCCGGATCAAGACAGCGATTCGCGAGAATGTTGGCTCCGAATTGCGGTGCTCCATTGGTATTGGAGCGAATCACCTGCTGGCCAAAATCGCCAGTAAACTGCACAAGCCTGATGGGCTGGCGTGGCTGGCGCCGACCAACATGCCTGATCGGATTGCGCATCTGCCGCTTGATGACCTGCCGGGGATTTCCCGCGGCACCCTGACCAAACTGTATCGGTCTGGCATCTGGAGCATACCGGATCTTTACAATCTTGATCCTGGTCATGCCCGTCGGATCTGGCGCTCCGTTGAGGGAGAACGCTTTGTTCTTGCCTTGCGTGGAATGGATATACGTCTGGAGGGAACGCAGCGGCATGGGTACGGAAATTCCAAGGTTCTTTCGCCGAAATACCGCCACCATTCTGCAGCACGACTTGTTGGGCGCTGGCTGGTTGAAAAGGCCGCGGAGCGCATGCGTCGTGATGGGTATTGTGCAGGATTGTTCATGCTGAACACCACTTTCGCTGAAAGGCGTCGCTGGTCAGGAAAATGTCCGGTGGCAGCAACCCAGGACACCCGTCAGATTTTGGATTCCTACGAGTCGCTCTGGAAGAGGATGGTGGCGACAGGTCCGTCCCAGCTGCTGTCTGTCAGCATTCGTCTGGGCAAACTGATTCCCGTGAATGAACGTCCCGGAGACTGGCTGCTTCCCTGCGCGGCGGGACATCCAACAGTTCATGAAAAACTTGCAGCAGCCATTGACCGGCTCAATTACCGGTACCGGGAGCGGGTCGTCAGTTACGGCGTCCACCAGCCCCATCCGGGTTTCTTCGAGCGGGGTTAGGCATTCCATGCACAGGTCATGAATCTGCCGTGACAATGGTTTATCGGGAGATTCGGACACCGAGGATGGTGCAGAACGCCCCGTTCCCGAAGCCTGGTCCTCATGGGATTCCGTGCCGGGGTTTTTATGTCCCCCGCCGCTCTGGGGCACAACGCCCGGGAGCGGCCTCCCCGTCGGAATGCTGCACGGGTCACCGCCGAAATTTCAGACTGACCCACGACGCTTTCCTGACCCCGGAGATCATCACGGAGGGAGCCGCGCCAGCGGCCCTGCCGTCCCTCCATCAATTCTCTTTGGCGAGGTGCGTGTCCCGGTCGCGCCCCCTCGCCCCTCGCCCTGACAGCGGACGGGATTCGTGCAGGAGGATGGCGGGCGGTGAATTGCACCGTCTGTCCTGTGGGACCGGGGGTGTCTGTGACCGGGAGCTGTATCGGGAGAGATGGCTGTGATCCATGCGATCATACAGAGACCCTGTCAGGCGGGACAGGGCGGAAACAGGATGAATTGGCATGGTGAGATGATCCGGCCACGAAGACCCGCTTGGGCCCGGAGGACAGGAAACAGGCCCGCTTTTTGGGTGGGAAGGGTCTTGAGGTTCGGGATAAAAGGGACTGGGAATTGCTCTCGACTGGTGATAGTGACAGCAGCACTGCGAAGGAGAAGGTCAGA
>JAPOSK010000093.1 GCA_026709725.1 Paracoccaceae bacterium
TGGAAAAACAACGCTGTCAACGGATGAGAGCCTCACGCTTGTCGGCGACGATGAGCACGGTTGGTCGGATGACGGCGTCTTCACGATCGAAGGCGGCTGCTATGCCAAGACCCAGGGCCTTGATCCCGGCAAGGAAGCCGATATCCATGCGGCTTCGACCCAATTCGGCACCGTCCTCGAAAATGTCATCATCGACCCTGCCACAAACATGCCGGACTTCAGCGACACATGCCTGACTGAAAATACCCGCAGTGCCTACGATATCAGCAAGATTCCCGGTGCTGCTGCATCGGGGTGTGCCGGTCATCCCCGGCATGTTTTTCTCCTTGCATGTGATGCATTCGGTGTTCTTCCTCCGATTGCCAGACTGACCCATCAACAGGCTGTGGATATCTTCATGACCGGCTATACCTCAAAAGTCGCAGGCACCGAGCGCGGGATCAGGACTCCGACTCCCGTCTTCTCCGAATGCTACGCCAGGCCCTTTCTGCCAAGACCACCCTCGGTCTACCGCGTGATGTTTCTTGAGCGGATCCGGAGCAGCAAGAGCCAGTGCTGGCTCATCAATACCGGTTGGCAGGGCGGTCCCGCTGGCACAGGCCAACGCATCGCACTCGAATACACACGCAGGATCATCGCAGCTGCAATCAACAATGAGCTCGGCGATGTCGACACGGACACACTTCCATTCCTCGATCTGCAAATTCCCACATCAATTGATGGCATCCCGGGCGCACTCCTCAACCCTGCGCACGCATGGCCCGGAGACGGGTACAACCAGGCTGCAGGGAAACTTGCCGACATGATATCCCGGCACATGTCTTCATCGGATCCTCGCAAGTCAGGCTCCATGCCGAATTGACACACCGTCGGGACGAATGGCCGATTCCGCCGACAGACCCACTCCGGTTGACAGCGTTTCGTCGTCTCCATGATCGGGTCCCTTCCTCTGCTATTGCCATTTGCAGGCGGAGAGGTTCTTTTTCGGGCAGAGTCTTGACAGGATTGGCAACTGCCCCGCAGCACCGGAGACTGTCAGGACTGTTGCCTCCTTGCTCACGTTCTCTTTGGACCCGCACTCTTGTTGGGGATTACATACAACGAAAAATCAATCTGAAAACCGCTTCGAGTCCATGTTGAGAGACGGGCCGGATGTTGTGTGAACGCGGGGCCAAGAGTATATTGACTCCTGAACCCGTTTTCCCATACTCCGAAAACGAGGAAGACAACCGATTGAGGAGAACCTGACCATGAGCGCGATGCAACACACGTTACCCCCCCCCCCCTGGATTTTGGGGATCGCCAATGAAGCGGCTGGCAACGGCACTGGCCGCCGCGCTGGTGGCTGCGCTGATGGCCGGGCCGGTCTGGGCGCAGATTCCAGAACCGACCTGTCTCCCCGGCTATACAGCGACACAGGTTCCCCTGCCGGGAGACCGCAGTCGGATGACATGGCGATGCGTTGCCAACTGGACAGGCTCTGCCCCGAACATTGAATCGGCCGATCCGACTCGCCGGTCAACGCTTCTGCTTCGACTTGCCGGACCCGGGACCGTGAATGGCTGCGGCGATGGTCACGAGACGCGGATAAATATTCGCGCGACCGGAGGCTTCTTTGCCGCCGGACAACTCGCCCTCGCCGACGTCAGATTACGTAGTAGCTTAGCCGACAATGAGTTGAATTTTGAACGTACGGAACCCGGCATAGCTCCTTTCTTTAAGACGATTGCCGTCAATGTTATGGAAGGCGATAACTTCGTCGCGATCCGGTATCAGGCCCCTCCTCTTGATTCTGGTCAGGTGAATCCAGGAGGAAAACATGTCATCCGCCTGGAACTGGTGGATGATACTTTCAATGAAGAAAAAACCTGGCGGGAACACGGGAGAGAGTACACGCAAAAGTACCGCATTGCACCCACCGGAGCCATCCAGATCGTCTTTGACCTTGATGGTCCCGGGTGTTGATGAACGGGTAACGCCGGATACGCGGGGCGGTCTTCGGATCGCCCGCGAGTTTCCCGCCGCACAAGAGGAAAACGTGGAGTTACCCGTCCACCAGACGCTCGTTCCCCGCGATCCGCTCACGGGCAAGGTTGCGGTAGGCTTCGGACAGTTCCACTCCGATCCACTGCCTTCCGACGGCGTTCGCGGCGAGCGCCGTCGTTCCCGCTCCCATGAATGGATCCAGCACGATCCGGCCGGTGGTTGACTCTATGCAGCGTTGCGCCAGTTCCAC
>JAPOSK010000094.1 GCA_026709725.1 Paracoccaceae bacterium
ATCGCCGCCATGACATGAATTGAGGCGGCAAGCCCAACTGCCGTCCCCATGTAATGCAATGCACAAATCGCTCCAGATGTCTTTGCGAGCGCAGCAACATCCATTGCTCCACTGATTCCGCCCCATTTTGTAACATCGGGTTGCACAATGTTGAGTTTGCCTTGCACCAGAAAATCTTCAAACATTGCAAGCGATGTGATGTTTTCACCCGCAGCCAGCGGTACGCTGGAATTCTTCGCAAGTTCGGCCCATTGCCAGACCGCGTCAGTGGCCAGAAGTGGCTCCTCAACGAATGCGATGTCGTAACGCTCAATGGAAGCGATGCGCTCCTTTGCCTCATCAAGTGACCAGTTCTGATTGACATCGACCATAAGTTTTGCCCGAGGATCAGCCGCACGAAATCGCCTGAGCATGTCGCTGTCCCGCGGAGAGCCAAACCCTATTTTAAGTTTGAAGGCAGTGTGGCCAGCCTCACCCAGGGTTTTGATGGAATCTTCAAGACACGACACATCGGGTGTGCTGGCATACACCGGCACCGAATTTCCCGCACCGTCATGCAGAAAATCACACAATCGCTTGCTCTCTCTTCGAGCCAATGCGTCAGCCAGTGCCATGTCCAGGCCCGCGACACATTGCCAAAATGACCCCGGTTCACCTGTATGAATTGCCATGCGACGGAATCGGGTTTCGAGTTCATGTCGCATCGCTGAGAAGTGTGTATAGGTGCGTCCCAGAACTGCAGGCGCAACGACATCTGCAAAAAGATTCAGCCGTGCGACATTGCCTTGTGGGGGGAAGTTGCACCATGTCTCCCCCCAGCCAACAGCGCCATCCTCTGTCGTGGCTTCAACAAGAAGACCGTTACGCAACGGCATCGCACCAAGACTCGATACCGGGCAGCTCTCGGGGACGGCCCGGACCGCAAACACTCTGACTCGATCAATTGCAAGCATCTTCACGCATCGACTCGATAATGACAGCCAACCATCACAATTGAATAATAATTAATTAACAAGTTAATTACAAGTATTTTATCAATTATAAATTAAGAGTGGCTTTACCTGAGGTCTGGTGTATGTTTAGGGTATCAGAAACAGCGAGCGGGGCCAGAGTGTGGGACGTGCATCAGTGTATGAAGATTTCCGGAACCGACTGTATTCCGGTGAATTGAAACCGGGACAGTTTGTGACCCAAAGTGAATTGGCAAAACTTGCCGGCGTGTCGCTTGGCAGTGCACGCGAGGCTATTCAGAAATTGGCACATGATGCTCTACTCAAAGTGCATCCTCAGGGGGGCATACAGGTCACCGAGGTGACAATCCGCTTCATCCGTGAGGCCTTTCAATTCCGAAAAATCATGGAAATTGCGGCGATTCAGTCTTTTGTCACCGATGCACCGCACGAAGCATTGGAACTGCTTGAGGCAACACGAAGCGTATTGCAGGCAGCAAAAGAAGATACATCGCAGCGAACGCTGGACCGTGCGCTTGAGGTCGATTGGCGTCTGCACGATGAAATCATTCTCTCTCTGAACAATCCGTTGGTGCAAGACGCCTACCAGATCAATGCGGTCCGTCTCCGCTTGATCCGCTCCAACATCAAACTCAATGCAAAAAGAGTGGCTGGTGCCCTGACAGAACACATCGGAATTCTGGAGGCGTGTGTTGCTGGAGATGCAGGGCAGGCTTCTGAACGACTCATGGCGCATCTGGATATTGCCATGAGCCGAGCAATTGAGGGGAGCTGACATTGAAACCAATTGAACTGCGTCGCCTCAAGAAGTCATACGGTGCCATCCCGGTGATCCATGGAATCGATGTCGAAATTCGATCTGGTGAATTCGCAGTTCTTGTCGGACCGTCCGGATGCGGCAAGTCAACCCTCTTGCGTATGCTGGCAGGTCTTGAGGACATCACCGATGGAGAAATCGCAATCGGTGGGCATGTTGTGAACGATGTGCGTCCGAAGGATCGGGACATCGCGATGGTATTCCAGAATTATGCCCTCTATCCGCATATGACGGTTGCGGAAAACATGGGGTTCTCACTGCGTCTGGCCAAGGCGGACAAGACCGAAAGCCGTTTGAAAATCGAACATACGGCCGAGATTCTGGGGCTTGCACACTTACTTGAGCGCTATCCACGCCAGCTGTCGGGGGGACAGCGGCAACGCGTTGCCATGGGTCGTGCAATCGTGCGCGATCCGGCTGTCTTTCTGTTTGATGAACCACTGTC
>JAPOSK010000544.1 GCA_026709725.1 Paracoccaceae bacterium
CTCGGGTTCGGTGTCCACAAAAAATTCAACGCCATGATTGTCGGCACCGTAGATACGGAAGACCGCAATCGTCAGGATCGCCGTCATGGCCAGGACCACAAACGGCATGACCGGGTTGCCAACGATCAGACTGATAAACCAGCCAAAGAGAGTCCGCCGCCGCCGCTTTTCGAGTTTATCCCCGTAGAGTCCGGGGCGAAGTGAATTGATCGAGATCGCCAATCCGGTGGCAAGGATGACAAACAGAACCACCCCTGGCAGCGATGAATTAATCGGTCCCAGCGGCATGCTGCCAAAGACCAGTGCCGGATTCAGGGTTATGAGTGCCGCCCCGAACGTGCCCAATAGAAACAGGACAACCAGCCCTGTCCGCATTGACCAGTGCAGGTGTGTCAGCGTGAGACCAAGAGCAGACATCCTTATCCCCATTCGGGCTGCAATGCCGCCGACGACAGGCAGATACACCAGTGCAACACAGAGTGAGGCTGACAGGACAAAGATCAGGGTGATTGGCAATGTTCCCATAAACTGCCCCGGCATCCCCGGCCAGAAAAGCATGGGCAGGAATGCACAAAGGGTGGTTGCTGTCGATGAGATGATCGGCCAGAACATTCGTTTGGCGGCTTCGACATAGGCTGTCATCGGTCGAGATCCCTCCGCCATCCGCCTGTCAGCAAGCTCCACAACAACAATCGCACTGTCGACCAGCATCCCGACGGACAGGATCAGACCGAACATCACCATAGTGGAGATGGGGATATTCAGGAGAGCCAGAAAGGTAAAACAGAGCAGGAATGAGATTGGGATTGCAAAACCGACCAGCAGTGATGATCGGATTCCGAGTGTGGCAAGCACAACAATCATGACAATCAGGACAGCAGTCAGGACTGCACCCTGCAGTTGTGACACCATCGCCTCGACCGTAACGCTCTGATCGTGCACGAAATCAATCTTCAGGGCACTGTTGAGATCATCGGGCCAGCCGGACTGAATTGCGTTAACCCGGTCACGGACAAGTTGGGATGTTTCAATAATGTTGAAGCCCTTGCGCTTGACAACAGGCAGAGCGATGGTGGTCTCACCATTATGGCGCGCAATTCCCGTTCGATCCTCGAAGGTTGGATAGATTTCGGCAATATCGCCGAGCGTGACGACCCGCTCACCATGAGTGATGATCGGGATATTGCGGACCTCCTCCGGGTTCTCGAATGATGCAGGAACCTTCACGGCGAATGACCCCGATGCTGATTCGACCTCACCTGCGGCGATCAGCTGGTTGTTGCTGTTGACGGCAGTGATCAGATCAGCGGCTGTGACATCATACGCCTCAAGCCGGAGTGGTTCGACAATGACTTCGACCATTTCTGTTCGTTTGCCGGTGATGCCAACCTCGAGGATCGGGGCAAGGGATTCGATTTCATCCTGGAGGGTTTCGGCGACTGATTGCATTGTGCGTTCAGGGAGATCGCCGGACAGGACAGCAATGATGATCGGGAAATCGGCGAGACTGATTTCCGAAACGACCGGGTCCTCAGCCATGGCGGGGAACTCAGCTGCGGCTTGGCTGACCCTTTCCCGGATTTCAGCCAGTGTGGCATCGGCATCCAGACCGAATTCAAATTGAAGGAAGATTCCCCCATAGCCCTCCGATGCGGTCGATTGCATGTAGTCGAGACCATCAATACCATCCAGCTTTTCTTCGAGGGGCTTGATCAGCAGGTCTTCACTGTCCTCGGCTGAAATGCCACCAAAGACGGTGGAGACATAATAGCCGGGAAATTCGATATCCGGTGACCCTTCCTTCGGCAGGCCAATATAGGCGGCCATCCCGACCCCGATGGAGAGGAGCATGACCGCAAGGACCATACGCGCATGGGCGGCAGCCCAGTCAACAATTCGAACCATGATCAGCCAGCCTCGTAGCGTGGACTGATGGCGCTTCCATCAGTCACATATTCGTGACCAACGATGATGACATCAATCTGGTCAGGCAGACCCATAACCCACATGCCTTGCGCCGAGTCCCGCAGAATATCAACAGGCATGAATTTCGCAGTGTTGCCATCAACTGTCTGGACGCCCAAGCGACCGGCGTCATTCAGGGTCAATGACGATTTTGGAATGAGGTGAGCATCCACTCGACCGGTATCAATCAGGATTTCAACAGATGTGCCATCCCGAATGGAGAGATCCTCGTTGTTGACAGTGATTTCGATCCG
>JAPOSK010000068.1 GCA_026709725.1 Paracoccaceae bacterium
ACTTGAATTTTTATTTTAGCCGATTACAAATTTGTAATTGGCCGATCACATTTTTACGTGAAGCGGGCATGGATATCCTGAAGAGCATTGTTGAACACATCAGCCCGCGGCAGATCGTGGCAATTGGCAACGACGCATTCAGGGCCCTCTCCGCCGCCTTTCCCTGCAATGATATCCACAGGGTCCGCCATCCCAGCTATGGGGGCCAGAGCGAATTTCTCAGGAACATGCATGCACTGGACCCCGAAGCAGCACCGGAACTCTATCGGGCGGTTCCGGCAGTCGTGACCCCGGACAGCCGCACTTCAGGGACCGGCTTGCGATGACCGGGGACAGGGATATGGAAATCTACCGGCAGCGCTACGAGACATTCAGGCATCTCGACAGGCTGCGCTGGCAAATGCTCCAGCTGCTGATCGCCCTGATCTCAGGAACCGCGCTTGTTCTCAAGGCCACAACGGGCCCCATCGGGTGCGGGGTCTTTTCTCTTCTTGGCATTGCCTTGGTTCTGGTCGCCTTTGTGATGCACCGCATATCGAGTGGCCTGCGCAAGAACGGTAGGGTCCTGCAACAGATTGGCAGGGCTCTTGGTGATCATGAGATCCCGGATATATCCAATCCATGGCACAGCATTGCGCATTGGCTGATGCTCCTCGTGGGTCTTGCCGGGATTGGTCTCGCTGTCTGGAGCGGATGGTGCTGGCTCCGGGATACAAACGCCATACCACCATTGATGTGAGGATATGATGACGAGGGTATTCATCAGTTATCACCATGAGTGCGACCAGCAATACAAGGAAGACTTGTCGTGGATGGCAGATCGGTATGGGTGTTTTGATGACGGCTCGGTCGAGACGGGAGATATTGATGATGACGGGCGAAGCTCGGAGAGCATCCGACAGGTGATCCGGGACAACTATCTTCGTGGCGCAGAGGTCACCATCCTCCTCTGCGGCAGCGAAACCCGTGATCGCAAACATGTGGACTGGGAGCTGAAATCAAGCATGATTGACGGACAGATCAACAGGAAGTCCGGCATTCTGGTGATCAATCTTCCGGGCAACGCTGACAATCAGTGGCTGGCTGCCCTCCCCGATGAAAAGTCAGCGATCTATCCTGATTATTTCGGCGAATGGGTCGCATTGCACAACCGGCAGGATTACCAGGATCGCTACCCCCTGATGCCTGAGCGAATTCTCGACCAGTTGGTTTGCACCAGTGTCCGCATATCAGTGGTGCCATGGAACCGAATTGAAAACCGCCCTGACAAGATTCAATGGCTTGTTGATCAGACTGCTCGCGTCAGGCACACCAACGATTACGACCTCACCCGACCGATGCGCCGCCGCAACAGCAATCGGGACATCAGCTGGGTCTGACAGTGAATGCCGACGATAACGGATTCTGCAAAGCCGACATTACACACCACCATTTGAAGTGGTTTGATGTCGGCCCTTCTCTGCCCATATGTCGGACCAGATGGACAGAAACCCGTCCCGCCGCCCTTTTGCTGCCCCGGATACGGTCTGAGGAACATCTCCAAGGCTCTGCACCTCAGACTGGAAGTGGGGTCTGCAAAGCGGCCACAACAACATCATGTCCGCTTCGATGCCTCGGCCAGGGTGTTTGCAAATATGCCAACCAAACATTCGGCGACGGGTTGCTCCGTTGACCGGAATTCACGAACGGGAATAGCAATGAAACTTGTCCCAACGGAACCAGAAGTTGATCTCTACAACGAAGGATTTGAGGCAGACGACATCCTTCAGCGCAGGAAGACCGGTGACGCCCTTTCCAGCCTGCTGATTCAGGTCGATGACCCCCTTGTGGTTGCCCTTGATGGCAGGTGGGGGACAGGCAAGACATACTTCCTCAAACGTTGGGTCGGAGCGCATCACAAAGACCACAGAGACGCGATCGTGATTTACTTCGATGCCTTTGCGCATGATTACCTTGGCGATCCCCTTTCGTCACTGATTGCCGCGTTGGTGGAAAGGACAGATCGTGGTGACACAACTCTGCTTGATGGAGTGAAAAAAGCCGCCCTCAAACTTGCGAGGCCGGTGGCGCGGGCAGGTTTGGCGGTGGCGACTTCGGGAGCAACTGAGGCACTCGGTGGCATCGGTGGAGCAATCGCCGGGAGTCTTGCGTCAGATACTGATGGCCACTTGCAGAAGAAATTCTGGGCGTCTGAGAAAAGCCGCCGGG
>JAPOSK010000412.1 GCA_026709725.1 Paracoccaceae bacterium
GCTCTAACAGGGTTTCGCGAATGGGGGTCAGTGCGTCCATGCACCGGAATATAGCTCTTCCGATAAGTTATGTTAAGAGATTATTTGTGTAGAAGAGGCAGGGCGCAACGGACGCCTGAAGGTCGAAGAGATGCGATCAAGGAACGTCGTGGCCGCTTTGCCGCCCACCGTCAACCTCGCACCAATCATGTGGTTCGAAGGAACAACGAGTCCGCCGTTGACCTGGATTCCATGGGCGATCTTGTCTTTGCCCGTGCCGAGAAACCGGGTACCGCGCCCGAGGCAGTGCTCCGGGTATTTGCGCAGGCCAACAGTACTACTGTTGACCAGCACACGGTCGATGACGAACCCGCAGGCACTGCCATTGACGGACTCACGGAACTGAAGACGGGCTTTGGCGAGCACTGGCGCTTGGATCTGGGCGGTTTACTGCTTGCCGATTCCGATCTGGACAGCGCCGACCGTAACGCCGACGTAGCACCGGGTAGTACTGTCAAGGGCGTATACAAGGGTGTTTATGGAACCTTCTACTGCAACAATGGAGCCACTGACTGTGGAGCTCTCACCGAGTCAACTTTTACGAACGGCTGGTACTTCACGCCGTCCGTGGTGGCAACGGAAGGCGGTCTTTATACCCCCATGCATTATGGCACCCTTTCGAAGGCATTCCAGTACGAGGATTCCGACGGTGACGGCGTCTATGAGGCCATCCATTATCCCGACTACGGCATCTGGCTGACCTGGGATTCCACTCAAGGAACGGATCCGGATGACGGCAGGCAGACAGGGGATCTGGCACGTTTCGGCATCAATGCGCGGGCCTGGTTGATTGGTCCCGAAGAGCAATCAAGGCGAGAGATCGATACCGAGACGCCCGCAACCCCTACCAACCAGCTCGCCGCGTCGGCCACCTATAGAGGCACTGCAAGGGGACTCTCGGCCCGTTCCCAATACCAGGGATCGGAATATGTGACGACCTCCGGCCACTTTCTGGCGGATGTAGAGATGAATGCCACATTCGGTGCCAGCGCGACGCTCGGCGGTGAGATCGACAACTTTCGGTCTGCCGATCCTGCAAATCAGGGCACTGACCATGTAAACAGCGCATGGAGCATCACATTGCTGAATTCAAGCTTAGGCAACGCGGGTCAGGTACAGGGCCGTGAAGAGCAATTTCGGATTGCGAACAACCTCGACCCCAAGCCCTGCCTGCTGTGCGAAGGCAACCCGCAGACGGGGGTTTTCGATGAGGACAATGTCACGGGTCGCTGGACTGCTTACGGCCACGGGGATCGGGGTAAGCGCCCCATTGGTTTCTTTGGTGGCTTCGTCGCGGCATTTGACGATGACGGCATCGACCAGAACGCGGGCGCCGACCGGACATCGGACGGCACCGGGGACCCAGACGGCAACCTCTACGATGACGGTGCGGCACTGGGTGTCTATAGTGTGGATCTGGTTCCGGCCTCGCAATAATCGTTCACAGCCCCTCCGACGGACTGACCGCCGGAGGGGTGTTTGCCATATGCCGACCATGTAAGAGAAAGATTGCACGCATGCAACTTAAGTGGTTGGTTTCTATACATCAAACATAAGGTGAAAACATGACAGATAAATTGATCAAATATATGGGGATCACAGCAGTTGCAATAACGGCACTATGTATGCAACACTATGCACTAGCCGTTGACGTTGTGGTCGTAGGTAAAGGTACCTCTTACATGGGTACGTACACACCTACGGGAACCGGAGATACCAAAGTTGTCCGTAAGGTACAGTTATCCCATCAGGCATACGAGAAAGGGTTTAGACTTACTAATGTACAGGGATTCAAGGAGTCACCCATATCAGGTAATAAATTCTGGTTAGGTGAGACCGAATCGGCTATTTCCTATACTCTGCAGACTCCTGATGCCGATTCACAGAGAGGAGAAATACAGTTCTGGCCAGGACCCGAGGCAGTTAGGGTGCAACATGTAATCACGACATTAACTCCGATCACTGCAGATTTTATACTGAATGCTTATTGGTATGGTCAGACGTTAGATAACTGTCCTGACGCCCTCAATATATCGAAAGGTAGTCCTGGGTATATGCCGGAGGCTAGGTACGTCTGTACGAACTGGAGCAACTACCAGGGAGGGCAGTAAGAGGGTTAGTTTAATTCGATACTATATGCTTACTGGAGAGGAAAAACAGGGCATTG
>JAPOSK010000546.1 GCA_026709725.1 Paracoccaceae bacterium
CCCCCACGAAATCGGGAGGCGCCCCGAGCCCAGGGGCCAGGGCCAAACCCGCGGCGTCGAGAGGCATTGCCTGAACAACACAACGGCTCGCCTGTTCGACATGCGTCGCTGGCCTTCCGTGAGCGGGGAGCATGACCAGCCCCTCTCGAAGGACCGTGTCGCTCGGGACGCGCTGCGTTTGGGAAAGATGAACTGTTGCGGCCCTCGCTTCGCTTATAGGATCGGGGCGCAGCAGCATATGAGGCGTCCAAACCGCGATCCGCCGAATTTCGCCGGATCGGAGATCGGTGACTCGGAGCCAAAGGGTTGCACGTGTCGCTGCCTGGCGTGAACTCACTCCCCGGGGACGCGACTGAACCTCGACGACGAGATCTGACGGTTTCAACCAAAAGACCGCGAGTGGATTCTCCTGGGAGAACCAGCGCCCCATGATCATCTCTTCATGCCAAAGAATGGGAGACTGAGCGACGAGAACCGTGTCCTCTAACCCGTGCAGTCCGAGCGTAAGTGCCAGTGTGCAAAAATCAGTCCAACTTTCAGCCTGCCAGGCCCAAAGCTCGTCCTCAACCGCCGAACGCCGCAAGAGCCGTCTCCAAGCCTCGCGAACCGCTCTATAGCTCTTATCGTCGAGTAAGACGTAGTTTGGGGTCGCGTCGGGTTCAGCGAGCCCGACACCGAGCGCGTCGAGCTCACGGGCGAAATTGCGGCAGTGACGGAAATAACTCTCGACACTTTGGAACCTCCTGCTCGTCCGAGCCCGCTCGTGCTCTCGGAGCCATTCACGCGCGACGGCGGAGGCGAGACACGTGTAGGAATGAAGGACCCGGTTCTCGAGCGTGTCGAGGTTTTCGCGCCGCGCGATCCCGAAAATGCGCTGCGAGGGCCCTGCGCGTTCGGCGACGTTCCTCCCGGGTTGCCGCACCAGCCAGAGCATCGACGCACGATCCATTTCCTGAATGCGATCAAGCCCAATCCTCTCGCGCTCTCGCCTCAGGACACGTCGCAAACGGCCTTCAAGATCTTGCATAATCGGGAGCAGCGCTCGCGCCTGGCGAACGATTTCCGCCATGCGGGGGTTCTCTTGACTGGCAGCGGCGACCCATGACTCGCGCAATCTATCCCAGACATTCTCGGGGTCGTCCAATGCCTCCCCGAGCTCCTGAACCCGAGCGACCAACTGGTGCATGCGCGCAAGGGTCTCGTGCGCGAACTGTTCTTCCTCGGTTTTGATCTCGCTTCCGGGCCTTGGCTTCGGGGGAAGACCCTGAACCGGTGGCGTTCGGGAATGGCCGCTCCGCGGATATGGAAGAAGAAAAAGGGATTCTTCCTGCTGGTCGGCCCGCCACGACATCAGTCTGGCGTGATCCATTCGGCCCAGAGAGCCGCTCTTTGCGACAACCAGAAAGCTGTCTTCCGGACCAAACGCCATGCCTTCGGAGAAGGGCGCTCGGGCATACGGACGCCCGAGGAGCATCATGTGCGCGTGACTCCGCGCCACAGGAATGAGCCTGTCCCGGATTTTGCCACCTCCAGGGAGTCTTCGATGGCCTTCGCCAGATCGCTGTCGCTCAAGTCATCCCCCACAAAATCAGCGAGAGTCCTTATTTCACGGTCGAATGCATCGGCGTCCACGCCACGTAATTTGGGCAAAAGACGCATCTCAACTTGATCGGCCATTGGCACCCGGGGGTCATGGCCGCCATCGAGCACAGGGTAGTTGGCTGCATAGGAAATCATTGCGAGACCAAGCCGATGCCCAAACGGGCGCCGCAATCCGCTCATCAGGTTCACGAGACTTTCGATATAATCTTCCACAAGTCGCCTCTCGGACCCTAGGTGCTCAGGCTGTCTGACCCACCTTGACCAGCGTGTCCGTGTGAGCGCTCGTGGCGCGGGAAGACCGTCCGCCGCTTTCGCAACACGTATCTTTTGGGGAGCCGGGAACCGGAGCACGTTTGCACGGTCCACAACCTTCTCCGACAAAGACTGGGTGCTTTCATCCTCATTCATTGTTCCCGCGAATAGAAGGTTGTAGCCCGGGAACACCCGCGGCGCTGAAGCCCCGCCCGGCATCGGGATTTCAAGTTCGATCTCCGAGTCTTTCCGCAAGCGCTCATCATCGACCTGATCACTGCGAGGCCGGCTCTCGAGTCGGCTAAGGAAGTCAGAGCAGTAGTACTCCACCCGTGCAAGGTTCATTTCGTC
>JAPOSK010000631.1 GCA_026709725.1 Paracoccaceae bacterium
CGTGTAGGGTTCAAACAACCTGCGTGGCAGCGAGACAAGGCTGACATTTTGAGATAGGGACAAAATCAATTCCCGCACACGTCCTGTGTCCCCGCCTTCGGTGAGAAAATCGTCCTTGACCAGAATTGCGGCCCTTCCATCCGGTTTGAGTGCCTGAAAGCAATGCTGTGCAGCAATAGCATCGCCGTTACTGGAGGGAATGTCGTACAGATTTCCATGACGCGTTTTCTGCGAATAAGGCGGATTGGTCAAGATAACATCAAATTTCCCATCAACAGGATTGGCAAAGCTGTCTTGGCGTTCAACATTGCTATGTCCATCACCAAACAAAATCATGTTCATGCGGGCAACGCGGGCCGTTGTTGCAATCTCTGATCCATACACAGTTTCAGCCTTGAGTTTTTCTTCATTTTCTGGCGTGACCTTGATCCGCAGGGACACATACCGAAATGCCTCAATCAGGAAACCACCCGTTCCGCAGAACGGATCGTAAATGGCTTCGCCAAATTTTGGATCGGTGATGCTGACCATTGTCCGCACAATGTTGCGAGGGGTAAAGTATTCTCCAAGATCCTTGATCTTGATGCCTTGATAGGCATTCTTCAGGAAATACTCAAAAGCATCACCTTTGACATCGGCATCCGTCCCCGTGAAATTGAACTGCGATAAATCCTCCACAATGTCGCTAAAGATTTCTGCCGAAGTGATGGGAAAACTGTCGCTGAAAATTGCCCCGAACTGTTTTCGCATTGCAGGCCATACAACCTTGCTGACATAATCCAGCCTGTCTTCCCGCCCTCGATCCTGGAAATCCGACCAACGTAAATGAGGCAGAAGAGGCGCGGTATCCCCCGAATGTTCCCGAAGCTGGCACACTTCATCCATCAATTTCAAAAACAGGACATCAGAGAAAGCGCCAAACCGGTCCATACCCGCTTGCAACCGGATTCCCTTCAACAGGTTCGCTTGCCTTCGGAATATCTTCACGAGTTCAGATCGTGAAATCTGTACGTCTTCTGGACCCGACAGGATTTCAGGCCCTTCCCGGACAAATCGGAGGGACGTGTAATGATCCACAAATTGACGGACATCCTCGCCGTCAATTTTGAGAGTCCGCTCCTGTGCCACATGACGCGCTTCTACAAAACTGCCGCCATATGCAAAGATCAGTGAAGCACCCAAAGGACGGGCGTATTTGGCGGCCTGATCCAGAGCCTTTTCCAGTGTTTGGCCGGGACGCTTGGCCTCAATGACCCCTATTGCCTGTGAACTGTCCCGTTCATAGAGGACAAAATCGGGAAAATGTCTTCTTCCCGCGGTGCGCAATTTGTATTGTTCGGCCTCCGTCTTGGGTCGCTGTTGTGTGACATTGTTTGCTGCGTTTCGCTCATCAACAACCCAACCAAGATTGTCGAGTTGGGTGTAGATATCCGAGACAACGGACGCCTCAAGGCGACGGGCATACATTCAAGACCGCGCCCCGGCGCGAATTGCTCGTTCACTCTCTGACTTGATTCGGAAAGGCGGAAAGGCGGAAAGGCGGAAAGGCGGAAAGGCGGAAAGGCGGAAAGGCGCCTTTTAAGCTTAAACGGTTTGTTCTCGATTGTCACGACCGGACTCCGTTTGGCAGTCCGTTATCGGCGATCAGATCCTTGTACTTCAACCGCTTGTCGATCATGCCCTTGACCATGCACCGCATCATGTCAATCGTGTGAAATTCACGATCATTGTGACGGCCAGAGAATTCCCGAACGTAACGATCAAGGTGCTTCTGGGACATCTTGTGAAACACACCGTCATGACCACGCTTCATGGTCGCCCAGAAGGATTCGATCCCGTTTGTGTGAGCCTGTTCACGGACATACTCGCCTACAGAGTGCTTGACAGCTTCATGGTTGGGGAGGCCCTTGTAGGCCAGCGCCTCATCCGTGTAAACCGTTGCACCATCTTCGATGTGATCCGTTACGAAGCCCTGTAGCGTCTCTGCGTCGGTCTTCTCGACAACCTTGGCGGAAACCTTGTTGGTCTCGCGATCCTTGACGCCAACAACGGCTGTCTTGCCTACAGCCCCACGGCCAGCGCGAAGCTTCTTGCTTGAATGCTTGTTGGCTTCCTTGCCGCCAAAGTAGGCTTCGTCAGCCTCTACGGGGCCGGAAAAGGACATTCCTTCATTTTTCCATGAGTCACGAATGCGATGGG
>JAPOSK010000140.1 GCA_026709725.1 Paracoccaceae bacterium
CGCAAGATCTTCCGGAGGTAGTGCTTGTTTTCCTCCAGAATCTCCTGCGGCTCGAACAATGAATAGTTCCCGTGACTGAGGACATTGATCAAACGTGTGTGAAGAATGCCGCTCTCATCGTCAGAATCACGCTTGATGCACGCGGAGAAGCCATCGTGGCCATGAAAGCTTGCTGTCTTCTCCAGGATGGCACGGAGCATGGTGAAGTGATGCGTATAGAGTTTGCCTTTGCGGTCCGCCTCGCAGAGGTCCACCAACGCCGCCAGATGATAGAAAAACGGTGTATCCCCGGTCTCGCGCAGCAAAAACCTTTCCGGCGATCCATAGCGGCTGAGGGTCGACCTGTTCGCGTTCTTCATCTCGTTGCACAACACATTGAAGAAGAGTGCGTGATGCGTCGAGATGACCGTCTTTATCGGACTGCCCTGTCTCTTGAGCAATGATGCCAGATGATTGGCGACGGCAATGGCGTTGTGGTCATCCAGTGATGAAATCGGATCATCGATATAGATGTGCCTGACCCAGCTGTAGGAACCGGTTCCGTCGTCATCAAGAGCAAGTTCAACGATCGCAAGGAAGAAGCACCAGATGAAGATGTTCTCCTCGCTGCGGGAGATCTTGATTGCCTCTTCACGTCGAGCAACACACCCATCGCCCTCCTCCCCATCCTCAGTGCTTTTACATCCGGTCTGGTCTTCTGTTATGCCATTGCCCTTCATCCTGATCTTGCGAGAAAAGACCACCTCCCAGGCCGTGGTATCAATCCGGAATTCAAAATCAGCATAACGGTTGAGCAGGGAACGGATTCGAGTGTCCATCTCCATGGCCTTAAGGCCGGCAAAAAATCTTGAATCCGTGTTGAGCGTCAGTTTCCGCACACTGTCATGCTCCAGATCGTTGTCCCATGTGAACAGGTCTTCGGTGAAGGCATTGAAGTAAAGCGTGTCACCCTTTTCGCTCTCGGCATCGTCACTCCCGACCTTGCCGAGGTCCTTGAAGGCAGTGGACAGCCGGGTCTTGCCCGTGCCGTTATGGCCATAGAGCAGGATCACCTTCTTGTTCTCCAACTCCTCCCGCAAATATGAGGCAAGAGCGTTGAGATCCACGAATTCTGTTGCCTCACGCATGATTTCAACCATCCGCCAACGACGGAAACATCTGCTGCATCAGCCCCTGCTTGTGGACCCGCAGGGCCTCAACCTTTCGTTCTTCCGCATCAATCAGATCGTCCAGCGAGCCGAGGCAGTCGGCGATTTTCTGTTGTTCAGCCGATTGGGGGATGGCAAAGTCGGAGCCCGCAAGAAGATTCCATTCCGCACGGGGCATTCTGGACCCGGAC
Organism: Paracoccaceae bacterium; assembly: GCA_026709725.1. Classification (GTDB taxonomy): domain Bacteria; phylum Pseudomonadota; class Alphaproteobacteria; order Rhodobacterales; family Rhodobacteraceae; genus MPNP01. The sequence goes on from JAPOSK010000140.1 coordinate 1,340, forward strand.
GAGACATTTGCCATTTGGATAAACCGCTCTGTTTGCACCAATTGAAGCAGAAAGGTGCTGGAAACTTCTTTGCCCCGCAGAACCCAAATTTCTGATGTGCAGACGCCTTGAAAATTTGGCCTCGCAAACTTCTGCAAATACGGACGCAGTTTGCCAAACAAGACATCGCCGGCTTGAAACCACAATTTGATGCTCCTCTGCGCCTTGAGTTCAGTGATACCGAGGATCCGCCCGGTTTTCGCTTCGATATTTTCAAGTTCAACCAAACGCGGCGCATCGTTGCATGTCAGTGGGTCAAGCGTCTCTTTCGGCCTCGAGACAACATCTCCCAATTTTCTCCTTTCCCATTCGCAGTCACCCCGAAACTCCTGGAAGCGCAGTTTTGGGACCAATTGCTTTAGATTATTGCCTGTCACCCTGCACCAACCTGATCGTATGCACTGAGGCCGGAGATGGTGCGGCCTTCGGCACGCTTTTTCAGGAGGGGTGTGAGGTCGTTCATGAGTTCGAGTTCGCGTTCGTTGCGATCGCGCCAGCCGAGATTGAGTGGCGCCATCAGGTCGGTGAGCTGTTCACCGTCAAAGATCATGCGCTGAAGGGTGGTCTCAATGAAGGTGGAGAGTGACTCGGATGAAAGGCCGTGGGTCCGGGCGAGAGCGGTGATCTCGTTCGCTTGCCTGCGGGACTTGAACTGCTCGTAACCGGCGCGGATTGCCTTTTCATCAAGGCCGTCGCCAATCTTCAGTGTCTTGACGTATTCGCTGATGTCCTGCTGTTCATCAAGGAACTTTGCGTCCGAACAGATCAGTCCGATGAGCAGGTTGAGGGAGTTGGCGGCCCCCAGTTGCGCCAACCAGGG
>JAPOSK010000402.1 GCA_026709725.1 Paracoccaceae bacterium
GTCCTGCCTGACTTCCGTCAGTATGATCCGGCAGCTTGGGAAAGACAGGTAACGATTCGTCAATGCCTTGGTCACCAAACGCCATTTACAGCCGTTGCACCCCTTTACACCTTTGGTGCCGATCCGGACCGTTTGCGCGCTTTCGTGATGCAAAATGCGTGGACCAAAGGGAAGCCTGTATACTCGGATATCAATTTCATCCTCCTGGGCATTGCTCTTGAGCGAATCGGGGGGCGGCGCATCCGTGAAATGGATCCCGGAGACGGTTTCAGTTTTACGCCTCCTGTCGATCTGTCGGTTGCCACTGAAAACTGTCCGTGGCGTGGGTATGTTCTGCGTGGCGAAGTGCATGATGAAAATTGCTTCGCACTCAGGGGTTCCGGGCATGCCGGCCTGTTTGGAACTGCCGAGGCAGTGCTTGACTTCGCCGTTGCCCTCTTGCGACGTGATCAGTCCGGTGACACGCATACACGCCTGTTGCGCAGTCCCCTGTCATCAACCCGGTGTCATGGATGGGAACTCCCCCATGATGGCTGGTCCGGCGGGACGGCTTGCTCGGCCAAAACAATTGGCCATACGGGGTTTACCGGCACCGGGCTCTGGATCGACTTTACCGCGGGGCATGCATGGACGCTTCTTACCAACCATGTGCACCCCAGCCGCCATGCCAACAGCGGTATTTCAGAACTGCGCCGTGCTGTTGGCACCATGCTTTTCTCTGGAGACTGATGCATGAAACCTGTCTGGGCCGTCGGACTGATGACCGGAACAGTCCTCGACGGATACATTGATGTTGCGATGATCAGAACCGATGGTCACGCGATCATGGAGTTCGGGCCCTACAGGCTGGTCGACTACCCCGATTGTATCAACACCATGCTGGCACAAACCGTACAGGAAGCAGTCGACTGGGACTTCGAGGGGGAAGAGCCTGCAATTTTTTCTGAAGCTGAGCGGGCTCTCACCAAAGCCCAGGCCGGGGCTGTTCTCGCCCTTGTTGAAGACGCGGGCATGACCATTCGCGATCTTTGTGTCGTCGGCTTTCACGGGCAGACTGTATTGCATCGTCCGCCGGCATGCAGGCAGCGTGGTGTCACGCGACAGCTCGGCGACGGTGCATTAATGGCCCGCATCACCGGTATCGATGTTGTTCATGATCTGCGCAGTGCAGACATCAATGCAGGTGGACAGGGTGCACCATTGTCACCGGTCTATCACGCGGCACTTCTTGATGATTGCGGAGATGATCAGACAACGGCCGTTCTGAATCTCGGCGGCGTCGGGAACATATCATGGCGCAGCAACGATGGTACGATTGTCGGGTTTGACACGGGTCCGGCCAACGCACCAATCAACGATTTTGTTCAATCACGCGGGTTGGGTGAAATGGATAAGGATGGGGCAATTGCGCTGACAGGAATTGTCGATGAGGCTTTGCTCATTGAGCGATTGAAACATTCCTATCTTGCCCGACCTTACCCAAAATCACTGGATCGATTCGATTTTGGCCATCAATGGGTTCAAGGATTGTCCGATGGAGATGGTGCCGCGACGCTGACTGCGTTTTCTGCGGCAGCTGTCGGTCGTGCGCTTGACATGCTGCCTGTGCGTCCACGACACCTGATTGTGTGTGGCGGCGGAGGCCGCAACCCGGCACTGATGCGGGCGCTTGGGGTGCGTGCCAATGTCGAGGTGGTATCGGCCGAAACCGTTGGATGGCGGGGTGATGCGATTGAAGCCGAGTGTTTCGCTTTTCTTGCCGTACGGTCCCTCCGTGGCCTCCCCATCACCTTTCCAATGACAACCGGTGTCTTGCAGCCGACTCCGGGAGGAAGAATCGTCCGGGCAGCACGTGAGCACGATGCCGATCCGCTTCACCATCACTGACAGGCACGCCCCTGAAATTGAAGCGCTGGGTCAGGCGCTGGCAAGGCATAATGATGCCGTTGTCGGACCTTCGGGTCGATGCATGCTGGCTGTCCTGGCCGAAGCAGCCAATGAAAAAATGATTGCCGGCCTCTGGGGCCACACAGCATGGGGCTGGCTTTATACGCGATGGTTATGGGTTGACCCTGCCTTTCGCTCGCGCGGAATCGCCACTGAGTTGCTCAACCGTGCGGAAACCGAAGCCGTGATGCGCGGTTGTACCGGTGCCCATATCGATACATTCAGCCCTCAGGCTCTCAATCTC
>JAPOSK010000328.1 GCA_026709725.1 Paracoccaceae bacterium
CCCTGGCCGCCTCCTCGAGCTCAACCGGGAGCCGCCGGACAAATGATGACAGCAGCCAGAAGGCAACCGGCAAGTTCATCACGCCATAGACCAGAATGATGCCGAGATGGGTATTGATCAGACCAAGGTCACGCAGGAGAAAAAACAGTGGAAAAAGGGCGACGATCGGCGGCGCGACATAGGTTCCGAGGATGACAGCCGGAAACCAGTTGCCGCCAATCCGGTAGCGGACAATTGCATGCGTGGCAGGAACTGCAATCAGGAGTGTCAAAAGGGCCCCGCAAATGGCAACAATCGCCGAGTTCAGCAGATAGCGATCAAGAGCAATTGATCCGAAGGCATCGGGGAAGTTCTGCCAGCGGATGGAGCGGGGAAAGATATCGCCCGTCGCAATATCCGCCTGACCCTTCAGGGAGACCATGGCCATGAAGAGAATGGGAAAGACAAAGAACAGGATGACACCCGTCATGATGATCCTGTAGGTCATCCGGCTCATGACAGGCGTTCCACAGCCTTGTCGTGCGCCACGGTAAAGGGAATTGTCGCCAGGCCCACCACGATGGCAAACAGCAATGTCATGGCCGCCGCGAGCCCGATATTGAACTGCTGGATACCAATCCGGTAGATATAGAAACTCGACACTGTGGTGGACTGCCCGGGACCGCCGGCTGTCAGCACAAACACAAGATCAAAGAGTTTGAATGCGATCACAAGTTTCAGAACCGCAATTCCGATCAGGCCGGGGAGAAGCATCGGCAATGTGATCCAGCGAAAGATCGACCACTTTGAACGGACTTCCAGTTTCGCAGCTTCATAGACTTCTGTCGGCAGTGTCTGAAGGGCTGCAAAGGACATCAGTGCGACAAAAGGCGCCCATTGCCAGACATCCGCAAGAACCAGTGAGGCAAATGCCGGTGTCGGCTCTCCAAGAAAACTGACGGGAGCGCTGATGAGTGAGAGATCGGCAAGAACAGCATTCACCAATCCACCATTTGGAATCAGAAGAAGCTGCCACATGATTGCAGCCGTGACCGGCGGTGTCAGCAGTGGCAGGAGAATCAGGGTTCGAATCAGATCCCGGGCCTTCACTGCCTGGTCGAGAAGCAGAGCCATCCCGACCCCGGCAAACATCGCCAGTCCGGTCGTCGTGAAGGCAAGGGCCACAGACCGCCAGAGCGAGGCAACAAAGCGCTCGTCACCAAGGGCCTCGGCAAACTGTTCACCGCCAATCCATTCCTGGAAGGGGTTGGCGAGATTGCTCTCGGTAATTGCAAGGCCAATCAGGTAGATGAAGGGATAAACAGCAAAGACACCCAGCCCGACTACCAGTGGAACAATGCACAGGAATGCAATAACGCGCCCGGAGTCCTGACCGGATTTCCGGGCGCGCGTTATCGAAACAGGCCTGCTCACATCACCAGTCGGGCGGCCACAACGTTCCTATCCGGGTCCGAGATGACTACCCGACAATTTTTTCCCATGCAGCATGCGCGTCTGTCATCGCCTGTTCAGCCGTCTTGCTGCCCGCCATCATCAGGCCGAGCTCATCGGTCAGGGTCTGCATCATTTCCGGTGAATCGGCATTGCGGGGCCACGGGAAGGCATCGTTGATGGCCCGTTCCACCACCGCACCCTGCAGGGGCGCAAAGCCTTTATAGACCGGAATCGCCGTATTGCGTGTCGGGTCAACACCTGTCGCGTTGTTGACAAGCACCTGTTCGTGGAATGCCTTGGAGGAGGCCATCTTGACGAACGCCCAGGCCATGTCCGGATTCGATGAGCCGGTCGATGCCCCGAAGGCAAGACCGGCATTCATCGCCGGACGGTTGACCGTATTGCCGCCGCCAACCGGCATCGGCACAACACCCCACTTGCCAACCATTTCGGACTGTTCCGGATCCTCAAGCCATGTTCCCATGTCAGTCCAGAACTCAATCATGCCGGCCTGACCACCGAGGAATTGCGGGATTGAGTTGCCAAAACCGGTCTCCAGAGGGGTGGGTGTGGCATGGGGTGCTGCATTGAGCATGGCCTGTGCCGCACCAATCGCTGCATCTGTCGCCAGTGTCGGTCTGCCGTCTGCATCCGTGAACGTGCCACCAAAACCACCCAACCGATTGGCCAATGTCGATCCGATAATGACCGGAATCTGCTGCGCCAGCATCAATGCGCCGAAGATATTGTG
>JAPOSK010000603.1 GCA_026709725.1 Paracoccaceae bacterium
CTCACAAACGCATACTCCACCTTAACAACCTGTCCGAATTTTGGGGCCCACTTCACCCTGATTGTTTCGGTCATGGCGGCTAACAACGAAATTGGGGTCATGCAGCCACTGAGGGATATTTCCGTGCTTTGCCGCGCTTCTGGTGCTCTTTTCCATACCGATGCTGCTCAAGCCGCTGGTCGCGTTCCCATTGATGTTGAGGCTTGGGATGCGGACTTGCTTAGCCTGTCAGCGCACAAGATGTATGGCCCCAAAGGTGTTGGCGCACTTTATGTTCGAGAGGGAGTGTCTCTTCAGCCGATTTTCGGTGGGGGGAGGCAAGAATACGGGCTGCGCAGCGGTACACTAGCCCCTGCACTGGTTGCGGGATTCGGCAAGGCGTGTGAACTTGCCGTTGGTGAAGACTGTCTCGATAGCGAGCGACTTTCTGAGCTTACCACCCTGCTACAGCGCCGACTGCGGCAGGCATGCCCTCGACTGCGCCTTTTCGGGCATGCAGAGTGTCGTGTGCCAGGCAACTTGAGCGTTGGATTTCCAGGGATTCCCGCCGAGCAGGTGGTTCGAGACATTTCTGGGCGCGTAGCCGTATCGACGGGTGCTGCGTGTTCGTCTTCCAAGAGCGAGCCTTCTCGAGTCTTGCAGGCCCTTGGTCTCGACCCGGAGACGGCAGCTACCGCAATCCGAATCAGCATCGGGCGCTTTACCACCAAGGAAGAGATCGAAATCGCGGCGAGCGCATTCGAGGAAGCTGTGTTCCGTGTGTATCGAGCGCGAGCGTCCCATGCCGCCTGATAAACCAGATCTCCGCTTTGGCCCAGGCTCGAATAGCGGTTTTACTCCTGCTGGAATCGCGGCATTCGACGATCTACGCCCTGCTACAGTTGTGCGTGAGCTGATCCAGAACGCGCTCGACGCTGCGCGCCAAGCGAATGTTAGTCCCGCAGTGGTGCGATTTTGTTTGAGCAAGCACGCCCGAAACGCCATTCCCGGTTTGAAGAGCTATAAGCGGGCCTTCAAGCGCGCCGTTGAGTCACAGCAATCCATGATGGGCGGCAAGCTCGCCTCGCAGGCCGAACTCGTGCGCAAACGCATTGCAGCAGCGCTTTCGAAATCCTCGGTCGACTTCTTGACAGTGTTTGATAACGGAATTGGTCTCGACGAAGAACGCATGAACGCCTTGCTTAGCGATGGTCTGAGCGTGAAGGGAAATAACGGTGCGACGGGCACCTACGGCAACGGACATGCCACAGCTATACCCGCATCCGATCTTCGCTATGTGCTCTACGGTGGCATCACAGCAGACGGCCAGCGAATATCGGCGGGACACGCTGTGCTGGCATCGCACTATGTTGATGGAGATGAGCATCGTCGAGAGGGCGATGGGTTCTATGTTCGGGGATTCAAGCCGGACGCAGTGGCACTCTTTGATTATCCTACCAATGACCAGGTCCCAGAGCTGATAAATAAAAATATTGATCGAATCGAGAGCGGCTGCGGCACGGTCGTCATCATTCCGGCCTTTAATCACTTTCTGGAGAAGAAACAAGCTTTGTGGGAGCTGATATCGTCCGCTGCATCTGCCAATTTTTTTGTTGCCATTGAGGAGGGCGAACTTGAGATTGAAGTGGAGGATAGTCGCCAGATCGGCATAACGCAGTTCGCACGACTGGATCGAGCTACGCTGTCTGAAGTGCTCAAAACGCACCGCGAAAAGAAAAGGTCTTCAGGCCTTATCAGCGGCCTTAAGGCGTTTGAGGCTCATCGAACGTTTCAGCGGGGCCGCCGCCAAGTGTTTCGCACTTCGAAAGGCGCAATCGAAATACATCTCGCCGATAATCCAGCGGGCATCACACGGGTGGATCTTTGCCGCAACGGCATGTGGATCACAAACGAACTACCGGGTTTTTACGGAAAATTTGCAGATCGTGTGCCCTTCCACGCCGTCTTGTCACTCAAAGCCGAGAACGGCGGGTGCCTGCATAAGTTCGTCCGTCAGGCTGAAGGTCCACTGCATGACAAGCTGGCCGCCAAGCGTCTTGATCAGCCGCAGCGCAGGGAGTTTCAGGAAGCGATGCGTGAAATCGTCGAGCAACTTCGCCAGCAAACGAGTGTCCTGAAGTCGGACGCTTTGAAGTGGGCCCCAAAATTCGGACAGGTTGTTAAGGTGGAGTATGCGTTTGTGAG
>JAPOSK010000348.1 GCA_026709725.1 Paracoccaceae bacterium
GCTTACATGACCGATGTTGGCATGAGCGGGACATACGAGTCGGTTATTGGTATGAGGAAAGACTCCATAATCGACAATTTCGTGCGGGGAACCCCGAGGGGGAAAATGGATGCGGCGGTGGGCCCGGCGACCCTGAGCGGCATTCTGCTCGACAGTGATGACAGGACAGGTCTGGTCAATCGCATCAGACCGGTGCGGATCGGGGGCATGCTTGGTGAGGTCGCACCTGAGGGCACCGAGGACCCGTTTGCCGCACCCGCCCCGTAGGGAAATTGTTGTTGGAGCGATTGTTGTGGGGGAAACTGTTGTGGTGCAAGGGGGGCAGGAAGAGGAAATCAGACGTATGACAGCACCCCTTTCCGTTGTGATTCCGACCCTCAACGTCGCCGGAAAATTGCCGGAAACCATTGATGCGCTGCTTGAAGGGGTTCGGGCCGAACTTGTCCGTGAACTGATCATCTGTGACGGTGGTTCCGATGATGAGACTGTTGCATTGGCCGATCAGCTCGGGGCGGTGATTATCCACACACCACCCGGCAGGGGTCTGCAGTTGCAGCGCGGTGCTGCGGTTGCAAGGGGCGAATGGCACCTGTTTCTTCACGCTGACAGCGTCCTTGAGCAGGGCTGGAGCGACATCGTGTTCCGTCATATTGCCGGTCGGACGGATCGGGCAGGATACTTTGATCTGCGCTTTACGGGGCAGGGTTTTGTGTCGACATGGTTTGCTGCATGGGCAAACATGCGGTCGCGCTGGCTCTCGCTTCCGTATGGTGATCAGGGTCTCCTGATTCATCGGGATCTCTTCAGCAGTGTCGGTGGTTATCAAACGATCCCCCTGATGGAAGATGTCGCACTGTCGCGCCGGTTGCGCGGTCATCTCACATCACTGCACTGTCATGCAACCACCGGAATGGAGTCCTATACGGAGCGGGGGTGGTTTTTGGGGGGATGTCGAAATCTGGGCTTGCTGATCCTGTATTTCCTGGGAGTCTCTCCCAACCGTCTGGTTAACTGGTATGTTTCTGATCGCTCGAAAATCAGCACTCCGGCACCGGACAGATGAGACCCGATCGGAATCTGTCAGGGTTCGTTGAACAGCTGCTGCCGGTTGTAGTAGGATGCGTAGAGTCCGGATTTGTTCAGCAGTGTTTCGTGTGAACCCTGTTCCCTGATCCGGCCGTCATCAAGGACGAGAATATTATCGGCGTTCTGCACGGTTGAAAGGCGGTGTGCAATGACGAGAATCGTCCGGTCAGATTCCAGTGTATCAATGGCTTCCTGCACCAGTGCTTCCGATTCGGAGTCGAGTGCGGCCGTTGGCTCATCAAGCAGGAGAATGGGGGCCCTGCGCAGAAGGGCACGCGCAATGGCAACACGCTGACGCTGACCACCTGAGAGATTGGAGCCACGGGGGCCACAGGGGGAATCCAAACCGTTTGCCAATTTGTCGGTGAATGGTTTGACATGAGCGGCAGTGATGGCCGCTTCGAGTTCCCCGTCGCTGGCAGCGGGGTTGCCGAGCAGGACGTTCTGGCGGATGGACTCGTCAAAGATTCCGGCATCCTGTGCCACAACAGCGATCAGGTTCCGGAGGTCGTTGAGATCAAGGGTCTGGATGTCGGTTCCACCAATAAGAATTTGACCGGAGTGGGGGTCAAGGATTCGGGTCAGAAGTTTGAGGATTGTTGTCTTGCCCGCACCGCTCGGGCCGACAAGTGCGGTCATTTTGCCTGCCTTTGCTACAAATGTGAGATTTCTGACGACCATGAGATTGTCAAAGTTGAAGCTGACATTACGGAACTCAATGTCACCTGTGGCAATATCAAGCGGGGCCCTGATGGGGGCCGGCGGCGTTAAGATCGTCGGATGCATGTCAAGAAGGGCATGAATCCGTTCCATGGAAACCTTGATATTCTGCCAGGCGGGAAAGAGAGTCCCCATCCGCCGCAGCGGATCAAACAGCAGCACGGTTGCTGTGAAAAAACTCATGAATTGACCCACGGTTTTCTCACCGGCAATGACTTCACTGCCAGCCAGAAGCAGCATGCCCATGAAACCAATGCCGGCAACAATGTCAACCAGCAGCGGGACGCCCGCTGACCCGGCTGCAACGCGGACCGTTGATCGTCGTAACCGGATTGCTGCGTTGATGATACGGCCGATCTGGCTCTGTTCCTGGATG
>JAPOSK010000018.1 GCA_026709725.1 Paracoccaceae bacterium
TCTCAATGTCCTGCCCGCCGGCGTGACCGTAATCTGGGAGGCCACGACCTCGCGCCAGTGCAGGTGGCGACTTCAGATCGATATCTCCTGCCAGCGGGTCGACCAGGACCGCATCGGGTTCCGTCCCGGTTGGCAAAGCCATCTGCAGAAGACAGAGAACGGGCCGGTAGGTCTTCTCGCGCACAAACTCGGTATCAAGCGTGATGAATGCCGCCCGGGCGGCCCGGTCACAAAATGCTTCCAACGCAGCGGTTGTTGTGAGAATGGGTGCTGTCATGGCCACCGGACTCCATCTGAACCCGGACGCTGCGTAGAGAGGTCCCGTCCATGCGCTCCCTTGTTCAGCGGGTTACATCCGCATCGGTTCATATCAATGGTGCTCCACACTGTCAGATAAATGCAGGGCTGCTTGTTCTGGTCTGTGCCATGCATGGTGATACTGAAAACTCCGTCATAAAAATGGCACAGAAACTCACCCGGCTCAGGATATTTGAAGATGATGCCGGCAAGATGAACCACTCTGTACGGGATATTGGCGGTGAAATCCTCGCGGTAAGCCAGTTTACCCTTGCTGCCAGCACCGACCGCGGCAACAGACCGTCATTCATCAACGCTGCGGCACCGGGCGACGCTCTACAGCTCTATACCCACTTTATCAATTGTCTTGAACAGACCGGTCTCACAGTCAGATCCGGGCGGTTTGGGGCCACGATGCAGGTTTCCCTTGTCAACGATGGCCCCGTCACAATCTGGCTTGAATCCTGAGACCGGCCTCCCTTCCCTTTCAGCGACTGGGCCAGCGGGCACCCTCTTGCTCCGATCCCCCCGAGCGTTGTACCCAGGACCGGGAGCGGAGGTCGATTGGGCTGGATCTGAAGAGAAAGAACAGATGCAGAATCGCTCCTGTTGATCGGCTGGCAGGTGGGTGGCTCCGGCGGCAGGACTCGAACCTGCGACCAATTGATTAACAGTCAACTGCTCTACCACTGAGCTACGCCGGATCAGCTGTGATCACAAATCGGGGCCGACATCCAGAACATGTCGGCTGACCGAGCGGATGCAACTAGCGTGCGGGGTAAAATCCTGCAAGACGAAATCATCGCGAACAGGATTCCGGAAATCGGCGGGAATCCATGCGGGTGCAATGAGGGTCCCGTTGCCCTTATGCTATATGATGTCGGCGGACAGCAATGGAGCACGATCTGATGAAAAAAAACAACCGCATGGTTTATGGCGAGACCACACCCATTCGGCGCAAGCGGGGTTTCAGCCGATTTCTGCCACTGGGCATCTACAGCCGGCATTACCTCATCCTGCTCTTCCCGATCACCGTCATTCTCCTGTTCGTGACCGCAGTCTTCATTGAGCGGCATTTTGCCAGAGTGACGACACAGATGGTTGATAACCTTACGCCGGTTCTTGAAGAAATTGCCGACCAAATCGACAATGCCTCAACACTTGAAAGTGCCAGGGCGCAGAATCAGCCCCTGCTGCGGGCATACAACATGTCTGTGATCATACCGGCGACGGGACCCATCCCCACCGAGGATCAATCGATTTTCTATGACGTGACAGGTCAGTCAATTATCAGCACCTTGCGGGCGAGCCTGACTCCGGTGCTGGCGATTGATTTAACCGGCATTGAGGAGAAGGTGGCCTCGGTCTATGTGGCCACAAAATTCGGTGTGGCGGGGGTGGTGATCCAGAGACGGTTGCTTTCACCGGAAAACCCCCACCAGTTTCTGGTTTTCATCATCTTCATCGCGATACTGAGTGTTTTCATTTCAGCTCTGCTTCTGAAGAATCAGCTCAGGCCGATACGGCAGCTGGCAGACGCGGCGGAGGCTTTCGGGCGCGGCGAGCGGGTCCCCCTGAACCTGTCGGGTGCGGATGAGATCAGGCGAGCGACCAGCACATTTCTTGCAATGCGGAACCGGATTGAACGCCAGCTGTCGCAGATGAAGAATATGATGACATCCATTTCACACGATCTGAAGACACCGCTGACGCGTCTAAGACTGGGGATTGAGGTGATCGATGATGCGGACAAAAAGCAGTCGATCATTGATGACATTGAGGTCATGAGTCGAATGATCACCGAAATCCATGATTTTGCCATTCAGGGTGAAGGTGATGATTATGTTGATGTTGACCCTGTGGCGATTGCAAGATCTGCGGTTG
>JAPOSK010000415.1 GCA_026709725.1 Paracoccaceae bacterium
GAGCCGTCAAGGCCTGGCCCTGTCTTCAGTGCCACAGTTGAGTGGCGGTCACAGGGCAAACAGGCTGGCCGTCCAGCTGGCATAACTGATGTCTGCTGAATACACGGCTGGGTCGATTGCAACCGGATCTTGAGTTCCTGCAATGGTGCGGCGGTAGGCACCACCAGATTTTGCGGCCGGTGCAATCAAAAAAATCCCGGCATTCTGCCTTCTGCCAGATGCAACCGGATATGGCATCAATCCGGGATTTCAGTCGACCGGATCAGGATGACGCAAATCGTTTCAGGATTTATTTCTTGACATTCCAGTATAAACATATCTACATACATATATGTAATTGATTGGTCTGTCTGTCAATTGATGTTGTGGCCCGGGGGTGAGTCATTGGACAATCTGGCAAGTGTGTTGCGCACAGCCGGTGAAACGAATCGGCTGCGTCTTCTGGCTCTCTGTGCACAGGGAGATCTTTCGGTCAGCGAGTTGACACGAATACTTGGCATGAGCCAGCCCGGTGTTTCCCGCCATCTGCGCATGCTTTGTGATGTGGGTCTACTGGAGCGCCATCAGGAAGGCAGTTGGGCATTCTTTCATGTTCCGGTCGCGGGCCATCATGCCGAAATGGCCCGGTTTCTGATTCATTGTCTTGACGAACACGATCCGCTGATATCACGCGATCGTCAGCGGCTGGACGAAATCCGACATGAACGCGCGACCCGCGCAGAGATGTATTTTCGTAAAAACGCACCCCGGTGGGACGAGATCCGGGCCCTGCATGTCGAGGAGGATCAGGTCGAGGCAGCAATCCGTGAATGCGCAAACCGCCTCACGATCCGCGATCTGCTTGATGTCGGGACGGGAACAGGACGGATGCTGCAACTTCTTGCAGACCGATCTCATCATGCGATCGGGATTGATCGCTCGCAGGACATGCTGGCTGCGGCACGGGTCAATCTGGCCAAGCCGGGATTTTCTCATTGCTCAGTTCGTCGGGGCGATATGTACACCCTCCCCTTCGCGAGCCCCGGCTTTGATTTGGCGACACTGAACATGGTTCTGCATTTTGCGGACCGACCGCAAGATGTCCTTGGTGAAGTCGCACGCGTCCTGCACCCCGGCGGACATCTCCTCATTGTTGACTTCGCACCCCATGCGATGACTGAACTGATTGAGGATCATGCACATTTACGACCGGGGTTCCGCACATCGGACATTGAAGGCTGGGGGCAAAGGCACAATCTGGTCATGATCGCAGTGCGCAGATTGCCCGGCACTCCTCTCACGGTCATGCTCTGGATGCTGCAGAAAGATCCGGCAGGTGCAGATGAGAGGATGCCGGCACAGAAGAGAGACCTGCCATGAGCGAATTCCGGCCCCGGGTCAGCTTCGAATTCTTCCCGCCGAAAACTGAAAGCATGGAGGAGGTGCTCTGGGATACCATCTGCGCTCTGGCACCACTGGCTCCCAGTTTCGTTTCGGTGACCTATGGTGCGGGCGGCTCAACCCGTGATCGAACACACAGCACCGTTTCGCGGATTATCAATGAAACCCGGTTGTCCGCAGCAGCCCATCTGACCTGTGTGGATGCATCCAGCCATGAAATCGATCTGATTGCCCGCAAATACTGGGATGCCGGAGTTCGCCATATTGTGGCCCTGCGCGGAGACCCGGCAAATGCAAATGCGCCCTATGCCCCACATTCAGATGGGTATTCCTGTGCCGCTGACCTGGTCACCGGATTGCGGCATGTGGCGGATTTCGAAATCTCAGTGGCAGCCTACCCCGAGATTCATCCGGAGGCAGCCAGTGCCACTGCCGATCTGGATAATCTGAAACGCAAGATTGATGCAGGGGGCAACCAGGCCATCACGCAGTTTTTCTTTGACAATGATCTGTTCCACCGGTTTCGCGATCAGTCGGTTCCGGCCGGCATTCATGTTCCGCTGATCCCGGGCATCATGCCTGTCAGCAACTACAGGGCAATGCTGCGATTTGCAGCAATGTGCGGCACCCATGTCCCCGGAACACTCAAGGACGCCTTTGCAGATCTTGATGACAATCCCTGGCAACGCCGTCAGGTGGCGATCGATCTGGCGAGTCGGCAATGCGAGGACCTTCGAGACCATGGTGTTGATGACTTCCATTTCTACACGCTCAACCGTGCTGCCCCCCACCGTCGGGAT
>JAPOSK010000370.1 GCA_026709725.1 Paracoccaceae bacterium
TGCATAGATTTCAGCTGAGGCCAAGACATTGCCGATCTTGCTGAAATCTATGCAAGCGACTTTGAGGCGGTGATTGATCGGGCGGGTTCCGGCGATTTCATCTTTGCAGATCCGCCCTATACCACAGCCCACAACGTTAACGGTTTTGTCAAATACAACCAGCGGATCTTCAGCTGGGAAGACCAGATCAGACTCAAGGAGGCAATTGTGAGAGCAGCCTCAAGAGGAGCGAAGACCTGCTTGACCAATGCGGACCACCAAAGCGTCCGATGTTTGTACGATGATGTTGCGTCGTTTCAGCGGATGAAGCGCTGCTCGGTTATGGCCGGAAATGCCCAGTATCGCCGCCCGACATCGGAGGGCCTGTACATTGTCGAGGGATGGGATGCGCAAAGTTGCTAAGTGTTTGGGTGAGGCGTATGATTTTCTGGGACGCTTGGGATATGCGCTGATCCAGGCATTGTTTACGATCTGCATCACATTCTTGCCAATCCTGTTTCTCTCACTCCCATGGATTCAACATCCAGGCGACACGCACCCAGGGGTATGGAATTCATTTCTCCGGCATTGGGAAAAGGGCGAGATCTCACTTCCGCTCCTTGGAATCTGCGGTACTGTGGCATGGTTACTGTATTATCGAGACAGACTTCGCCGGTGGCAGAGGGCGCTCATCGGACTTTATGTAACCATGGTCGTACTTGGTGCAGGCTATGCCATCAGCGAAACAGATGGCTTCAGTCAACCATTGACCGAGATGGTATTTCTCGCCGCTTTTGCATTTTATGCATTCACCGTGGCAATTTGGATTTATCTGGCGACCAAGAAAGATCCTGAACTTGAGGTACGTAAATCCCAAGCCGATGAGATTCTAGATGCAGTCAGGCAGCAGTCAAGCGAGGAGGGCGGAAAATGATCCCGTTGAGAGTTCTGAAGGTCTCGCAGCCAATCGGAGAATTTTACATTGGTGCAATGAAGCCCGCCGATCTTCTGGCAATTTCGAAAGCAGATGTTCGTCGTTTTGACGAAAACGACCCTGAAACAATCGATGGTATTCAGAGAGAACTTTCCAAGTCGAGAGTGAACGCATTGCGTCAGTACGTGAATCTGGAATACGCCACTTTCCCGACTTCTGTGATCCTGGCCGTGGACCATCGATGCGTACGCTTGGAACCGATCCAAGATTGCACAGGTCTCTATGACTTGCGTATTGAGGAATACGATGGGAGCGATGATGAGGACGACTCCCCGATTAGGTTGGATGCAACGGCATTCGTGATTGATGGACAGCACCGCCTTGCGGGCCTGGAAAACAGAGATAACAATCAAGGGCCCTTTGAAATCAATGTGTCAATATTCGTGGGTGCCGATCGGGCCGATCAGGCTGAGATCTTCACCAGAATCAACCTGGGTCAAACCAAGGTCAACAAGTCATTGGCCTACGATCTGTTGGATTATGCCAAGGAAAATAGCCCTTTCAAGGTTGCTCACGATGTTGTTGTCGCTCTGAATTCAGACGAGCAGGGCCCTTTCTTCCGGAAGATTAAGAGGCTAGGTGTCCAAACTCCTGGCGTGGAAGGCGAAACGCTGGCCCAGGCAACGGTGGTGAACGGCTTGCTTCGGCATCTTCCATCCAATCAGGAGATAGAAAGGTCGAAGAGCAGACTTGGTCTTTTCCGTAAACCGGAACCAGGAGAGAGTTGGAAAAACCGGATTTTTGTCGATTTCTACCGAAGTGATGATCTTGTTTCCATTTTTCTGACCGTATCAAACTATTTTGACGCAGTCCGCGAACGCTGGCCTCAGGCTTGGGAAGAACCATCTGAAGGGCAAATATTAGTGAGGACGACAGGTTTTAATGCTCTCATTCGATTTCTCAAGGATGTATACCTGAATCTGGTGGTTGATGTTCCCAGAGTGGTTAAAAAGGAAGAATTTGATAAGATCTTTCGCTGCATCCCAATTGATGAGCAGAACCTCACGCGCGACAACTATGTTCCCGGAAGCAGTGGCCAAGGACAACTGTATTCGGAACTGAAGGAGGGTTCGGGATCAGTCTGGATAAAATCCTGAGCAACTATTCAAGTTCCTGCCACCCGACAATCCCTGTCCGCCGCCCCTGTCACTGTCCCACAGTTGACACCGTCATCGACTGCTGTCGCTTGGATGACCTGTG
>JAPOSK010000431.1 GCA_026709725.1 Paracoccaceae bacterium
AAACTCTCTGTCGATGCGGACCGAGGCGATGCTATCTCCTATCGGGAGGGACAGAGTTTTCTGGAAGCCTGGCTGCAAGCCAGAGAGCATCATCGCCAAGATCAGCATCTACATCCGCACCCCCAGGCAGCATGGGAAATCAGCTTCTCCGACGTATCCGCCACGGTGGAGGCGGCGCTGAAGCTGAACGGCCCGGCAGAATGTCTGCAGGTCCTTCGAACCTGGAAGCCGAAGCGCCGCATTGCCCTGGAGGTTGGGTTGACACTCCCGTATCGCCTGATTGCCGAGGGACGCTGCAAGGACGTCGAGGCATTCTTGGCCGGCGACTATCTTGAACCGCTTTCGTCGTTTTTCCTCTCGGTCCCGTTGGCGCTCGCTGGGCGCAAAATCGACGTCCAAAGACTGGCTTGCGGCCTCGAACAGCTTAGTCGACGCAGACTGAGGGGGAAGCGACTCTTCAACGCCCTTGATGCCTTCCATGGCACAGGATTCAGCGGTGCCCACGTTCTGGAATCCCTGCTGACGGCTTGCGAAATCCTGACGATCAGGCGCGCAGCCCCCGAGCTTGTCGACAGACTGCTGGCCGGCTTTCTCGATCCCGAACTGCGCCGGATCGACAAGCTCCATCCGCATGAGTCGTTCAAGCTGGATCTCCTCTTCCGCGCGTACGCGTTGAGAGAGGCGCGGGCCGGGCGCACGCCGGATGTCGAGACCGTGTTCGAGGCACGACCGGCACCCGCAAACGAACATGATCGGCCGCTGAAGGAACTCTCCCGATCAGTATTCAGCCTATATGTCACCGTTGCGAACGCTTTGGTCAATCGACGAAACGATGCCGAGCTAGAAGCGGATCTTCGTCAAGCGGTCGGAGCGTCTGAACGCAATAGATGGAGGAGTTCACGCGAGCGTCAGGCGGATGGGTTACGCCGTCGCGCTGCAACGAGTCTTCTCGTGCTGCTGGCTGCCGGCCATACGCCTGCAATGGTGAAAAGCTTCGCTACCGACGTTCATGGTCCATGGCGGGACGGGAGCGCGGCGCTCGACAAAAGCTTCGTCGCACGCTTGAGCCTGTGGCCGTCCTTGCATGAGTCTCTGTTGGATGACATCGCCGCCGCTGCTGCGAAGACTCAGACGATGCGAATTGGAGCGGGCAACAAGTCTACTGCGCTGGTCAGATATGCACAGCTTATGAGGCCGCTGAGCGAAGGGGATGCGAACGAGATCTTCAACACCGCGGTCGACGTTGCGAGTGAGCTGGACCATGAGGTCATGGCCCAAATTCGATTGCTCGACAAGCTGGTTGATCGCGGAAACGGTCACTTCGCGAACGCAAGGGAAACAGCCCGCAAGCTCAGCAACATCGTTGCGGACGCGGCGACTCGGCTGGAGGGATACGACCACTTCCCCTGGAAACAGGCGATGACCGCCCTGGCTCGATTGGACGCGCCACTAGGGTTGGCCAACGCAGCACGATGGGACGACGAAGCAATTGCTTCGCGTCGGGAGACCATTGGGACTGTGCTCAAGACGGGCTTGAGCGAGAAGACGATCACACCCGAACATGCTGCTGCGCTGTCCATGCTCATAGAAGATGGCGGCACAGTAATTTCAGAAATCATGAAGCAGTTCGATCACGATTCGCATCCGAACTTCTCGGGGCTCCTTGAGGAGGCTGCGCATGACGTTCTCATGCGGCACGGCCATCGCAGCCATCAAGAAGTCGTACATTACATCGAACAACACGGTCCTGCTGGTCCGTGGTCTGCTTCATTGCTTCGCCAAGAGTCGTTTGTGGCCGCATTGGCATCCGAACCGGCCACGAATGAACAACCCATTCCCGAACCGGATACCGAGGCTGATGACCTGCTGAGGGCTCACGTCTGGAACCAGGAGACTTTGCTCGACGGTTCGTTACTGCAAGAAGCCGTACAGAGCTTGTGGGATCGTATAAAGATCGAATGCGGACATTGTCGCCGCAGCCGTATATTCGATTCCGCCCGCAAAGCTGTTTTGCCGGCCGACCGCGTTGCTCACCTCGGAGCGCTGGTGGGGCTGGACGGGCCGGCAGACAATGTCGAAACAGTCGAGGCGGTGCTTCAGGCCGTGGACCAATGGTCGAACAGCCCATCCGTGCAGGCGTGGTGCAGGACGAAACTCCCCGAAGTCATCG
>JAPOSK010000244.1 GCA_026709725.1 Paracoccaceae bacterium
CCCCGACACCACAAAATGAACATATTTGTTTATGCTCTGTCCGTAGCCGTGCGAGTATTCCGTAGGAACACCGCAATGAAAGGAGTCTGGATCATGCAGATGAGACTGATGATCGGAATCCCTGACCACCTTGACAGGTTAAACCATTGGCTACCTCCGCACGGTGAACCGCACCTCAGTAGAATACTGATGTTGGTGCTCAAATCAAAAATTCAAGCCCCCATGCCACTCTGAACTGCAATGTTACAGACGAGTTTGCGTTCCTGCAATGATTGAACAGGTCAGTTGCAATCAAGTCAGCAAACAACTGTCTTGGTAGGACCAGTTGACACTCATCGTTCCGCAATCACCCCCGCCACCAGATCAATGAAAGCCGAGAATCTCTCCACCGTCCTGCCCGTCTGCGTCGCAATCTGCCGGAACTCCCTGATATTGCTTCCCTGATTATCTCATCAGGGTACGGCGATATTTCCCCGGATTGATCCGATGCCGAATTGTGAGGGATCCGATATACTCCGGGACACCGTGGAGCCCGGATTGCCTTTCACAGCAGACCATTCTTTATCTGGCCCCAAGGCCATCGACCTATTGGGCATCCGGCCCGCTTAGGGCTAACGGGGCCCGCTGCGACATTTGCAATTCGCGCTGGGATGGGGGGAGTTCAGAAAGGCCAATTACTATCAGTTCGAGATCATCAATGACGGCAAGATCGTGGGCACCTTGCGCGTGAAACCTGCCTCCATTCTCTGGAGGCCGAAGGGTGCCCGAAAATGGCGCGGGGTCGATCTCAAGACCTTCGCAGAATACATTATGACCAAGGGCACAGTCCACGCGCTGATCAGGGCCAATGTGTTGCGCCACAAGGGCGGACCGTGGATCGCCCTTTTGATCTCGTGCGATACAGAATTGCCCTCAGCCCAAAATGGCCCTTTTGGCCTCATCCCGACCGAGATCCCGAAGTCGTTTGATGTCCCTGGCCTGCGGGTTGGGCCAACCCTGCAGACAGAGGGGTGGCTCACACTGCCGGATCAACTGTGCTGTCGGGGCTCTGGGATCAGCAACCGCCAGAGTCGCACCTTCAAGATTCGCCGCCATCCAGTCACTCAATCGCTGCTCACCTCGCCCGCGAAGCGAAAGTTGTGGATATCGGATTCATCTGACCCCGGTGAGCGCGGCTTGGCCATCAGACGGAGTAGCTCCCTGAGAATGGCTCCAAGGCTCCGGCGCAGCGTGCTGAACCCACTGCCCATGGTGAAATGATCGCGTTGCTCCATTCGTCCTGAGTAACCGATGTAGATCACCCCGCTCGCCGGAAGCACAAGCCCCGGTAAGCCGTCCTCGTTGCGGGCGAAGAGTGCGCATATCCCGGGACTGGTTATCGCCGGGATGCTATCGGGAGGAGAACCGCGGGCCCGCAAACGGTCAAAGAGTGCTGTGGAGTCGGGTCTCGGCATTGGGGGTCCTTCGACAGTTGCTTCTCACACGATCTCAGCCATGGGAGAATCACTCCCGGATTGAAAGAAAATGTTGCATGGAGGCTGGCACTGATATACGGTGCACACAATGCGTGCAACGGAAGCAGAGCGCAAATGATGGCCTTCAATCGTATACTTGGACACCTCTGCCACCGAGAACGATACTCCCAAACGGTCGGAAGAGAGCTCGTCAACTGGCTCCGGCGGACCCGCCGGATCCTGTTCTGGGAGATGGAAACACCCTAGCCGTTCTGGAAGCGCTTCCCGGTTGTTTTGCTGGGAACGTTCACATACATCGTGGCATATATTGCCATATTGGTCCGTGGGGGATTGGTTCGGGCTTCCTCTTCGCCTGAAATTCTTCTTTATTATGCTGGTGCTGTCATCATTGGGTGCGGCTTTTTTGCTTGGGCCATTGCGTTGCGGCCATCCTCTGCCGGTCCGGTTCGCCTGTATCTTGCGGGAGTTGTACTGCCCGCGCTGGTCGTCCTGATCATTCGTTCCTCTGCCGGGGAGTTTGGTGCCACAGGACTCAGCGAATGAAACCTTTCGCCATCGCGGCATTATCGGCGGCAGCGTTTCTGTATGCGCCGGTCGGGCTGGTCGCACAGGAGCATGATGAGGAGAACCTTCAGCTTCCGCAACCATGGGCCTTCCCCCTTGGGGGAACGGGGGACCTCCCTCCCCCACCCTT